>JALYRA010000206.1 GCA_030855545.1 Actinomycetota bacterium
GTCGCGCAGAGTCCTCGCGGGTGGGCTTCAACAACGTCTACGTCACCTACTTCAGCGGCAAGACACCGCTCGGCGGCGTGACCAAGGCGGCTGACATCTTCGTCAGCACGTCCACGAACAACGGCACCACGTTCGGTCCTCCCGTCAAGGTCAACGACGACGCGACGAACACGATCCACGTGTTCCCGAGCGTCCAGGCCAACAAGCACGGAGATGTCTACGTCGGTTGGATCGACCGTCGGAACGACCCGACGAACGTTCTCAACGAGACCTGGGCAGCGGTCTCGAAGAGCCAGGGCGCTGCGTTCGGGCACAACGTCACCGAGTCGGACGTCGCCACCTCGTGGTTCGCCCGTGCCGACGCACGGCCGAACTTCGGCGACTACAACTCGAGCGAGCTGCTCGGGTTCAACCAGTTCGTCCAGATCTGGGCGGACGGTCGCTTCCCCAACCTGGGACAGGCGGGCCCGACGACGAACCCGCTGCTGCGTCAGACGACCCCGGACACGATCTTCGGGATCTCACAGGGTCTCGGAGTGGGCGGCGGCTAAGCCTCTGCCCTGACCCAAGCGCGAAGGGCCGCCTCCGGGCGGCCCTTCGTTTGCTCCTACGGGTAGACACTCAAGCAAACCCGGAGTACGCTTGCAAAGATGATTTGCAATCGACTCTAAGGGGAAGAGGATGTTGAAGCGTTGTGCGCTCCTCGCGGCACTCGCCGCGGTGCTCGTGACATTTGCCGGCTCGGCCGGTGCGATCACGGGGAACTACCAGAAGGACTTCGAGCACGACTTCGTCGGACTGCTCGTCGTCTACGACGCGAGCGGTGAGTTCGCCGGCCGCTGCTCGGGCAGCTTGATCTCGCCCACCGTGTTCGTGACCGCCGGTCACTGTACGACCGGGTCGGACGAGGCTCGGATCTACTTCCAGCAGGACGCGGGCGTGAACTACGACCCCGCCACGGGCGTCGACCCGATCACTGGCTACCCGGAGACGGGCGGTTACACCGGGACGCCGTACAACTTCGGGTTCGACGGCTTCGCGAGCTTCCCGAACACACGCGATGCGGGTGTCGTGATCCTCGACGGCGCCGGTTACACGCCGCCCTCTGGGAAGTTCGGCGTTCTCCCGCAGCTCGGCGCGGTGGATGCGTATGCCGCGCAGAAGAAGCAGGACGCGCGCTTCACGGTCAGCGGCTACGGCCTCTCCGACAAGGATCCCGTGATCGTCTCGTTCCGCGAGCGGCTACGGGCGGAGTCGTACCTCGTCAACAACCAGGCGCCGATCACCGAGTTCAACCTCAAGACGACCGCCAACCCCTCGCAGGACAAGGGTGGTACGTGCAACGGGGACTCGGGCGGCCCTGTGTTCTTCAGGGGGACGAACGTGATCGCTGCCGTCACGTCGTTCGGCTTCAACGGCCAGTGCAAGGGGCTCGACTTCTCGTACCGGCTCGACCGGGCGCCCGTACTGGCCTGGATCAACGACCCGAATCGGGTCGACGCCGGCTAGTCGGATCCGGATCCGGATCGTGCGAAGGCCCGGTTACTCCGGCCTTCGCCGTTCCTTCCGCCTCTCGCAGCCCGGTTGGATCTGGAGGATCGCGCGGCCGCCGCGCACGCCGACCGCGCGAACGGTGAGCGGCGTGCAACGGCCGAGGCGCAGATCGAAGCGGGCGGTGAACCTGCCGTTTCGGCGCGCGACGACGCCCACCATCCGCTGCACGCTCGGAGCCGAGGCAGTCAGGACGACACGCTCGCCCTGCCCGAAGCGGTGGCCCTGTACGACCAGCGGCGTCAGCGACGACAGCTGCAACGTCGCACGCCGAGACTGCGCTGCCGCTGCGGGCAGCGTCAGCAGCAGCACGAGAACGGCGGCGGCAGCGGCGCGCATCTTCTATCTGACGCACATCAAGTCACACCGGACACGGTCGCGCGACCCCAGGACGGGGGAGCCGCTAGTCTCGGCCGCGATGCGGGCGGTAATCGCGATCATCCTCGCCGCCATCATGGTCGGGGGCTGCGCCGGCGACTCCGGCGGCATCTCCGAGAGCGCACTCTCGACCGTAGTCTTGCAGCCCGCCGACCTGCCCAAGCCGTTCCAACAGTTCGACGAGGGTCGCTTGGGCGTCGCCGAGACGACCGGTTCGCTTCGGACCGATCCCGTTCGCTTCAGCCGCTTGGACGGATGGAAGGCGCGCTACCGGCGGCCTGGCACGGTGGCCACCCCGGGGCCTCTCGTGATCGAGTCGCGCGCGGACCTCTTCGAGGCTGACGAGGGTGCGGCCCAGGACTTCGACGCCTATCGGAAGGAGCTCGAGCAGGCGGTGCAGGCGACGCGGGGACGGCTCCTTGCGTCGCCCGAGCTCGGCTCCGAGGCCGTCGCAATGACGTTTCGCGAGGACCGCGTTCGCTTCTTTCGCATTGCGTGGCGGCACGCGAACGTGACTGCGCTTCTGTTCGTCAACGGCTTCGATCAGCGGCTGGAGCTCCCGGACGTGCTGGAGCTCGCGCGCAAGCAGCAGCGTCGGCTCGAGGCCGCAGCCTCCTAGGGCGCGAGCGGCATCGGGCAGAGCGGTGCCGGAAGCTTTGCCGCGATCGTCCTGCCGTTCGCGCGCGTCACAGACGCGGCGAGGCTGCACCGGTCCTCCACCGTCTCGTCGGCGAACCGTGCGGTGAATCGGCCAATTGCGTTCGTCCGCAGGGTGCGAACCTTGCGGATCCCGTCGACCCGGACGACGAGGCGCAGCCGCTCACGGGGCGCGAACGAGTACCCCACGACGGTCAGCGGGGCGGCGCTCGAGATGCGAACGACCGGCGCGGTCCGGGCACCCGCCGCGGAGCTGCAGACGAAGGCAAGCACGAGCACGGTCAGGAACGCTCTCATGTCACTCGCAAACGATAACAAGGTTTTGCGACGTGCGCCGCACGGGGTCTGCCGGAGTCGTATAGTCCCGCCACTCGGAGATCGAGGGGATCTCCCGAAGAGGAAAGAGGGGGGAAGGTGAATAGATCTTCATTGGCGCTCGCCGCCATCTTCGCGATCGTCGCTCTAACTGCGACAGCGGCGCAAGCGGCCGGGCCGGGCGACCAGCCGCGAGACCTGCGCAACAATCCGGCCGCGGGTAGCCCGTCGGGCGCATACGACTTCAAAGACCAGCAGCTGGGCACCGGGATCACCGAGTGCCCACAGGCGGGCAAAATCGACGAGCACCCGAAGCCGCTCGACCGCAGAGTGAAGGACGAGGCCGAGAAGGTCTCGAACGGGAACGACCGCAGAGTCAACCAGGACTACGCGTGCTTCCCGCAGAACGAGACCGCGCTCGACGTCAACCCGACGGACAACCGGAACATCGTTGCCGGAGCGAATGACTACCGCCTCGGCTTCGGCTCGTCCGGGTTCTATGCGAGCACCGACAACGGCAACCACTGGTACGACGGCATCCTGCCGTTCCCGTCCCTGCCGAGCGGGGACAACCTCGACGGCGGCGGCGACCCCGCGATCGCCTTCGACCGCGCGGGCGTCGTCTACTACGCGGAGATCAACTTCAACCGCACCGACGACGTCAACGGGATCTTCGTGATGCGGTCGACGAACGGTGGGTTCAC
>JALYRA010000024.1 GCA_030855545.1 Actinomycetota bacterium
CTCGTCGCCTAGCCGCAGCACCTCATCGACCGTCTCCACGGGCTCAGTCGCGCCGGGGATGATCGGGACGCCTGCGGCCTTCATCGCCGTGCGCGCGCGCGTCTTCGAGCCCATCAGCTCGATCGCCGCGCTCGGCGGCCCAATCCAGGTGAGGCCCGCGTCCTCGACCGCCTTGGCGAAGGCGGGGTTCTCGGCGAGGAAGCCGTACCCAGGGTGGATCGCCTCGGCACCGGACTGGCGTGCCGCTTCGAGGATCTTCTCGGCAGCGAGATAGCTCTCAGGAGCAGGCCCAGGCCCGATTAGAAACGCCTCGTCGGCTTTCCGCACGTGCAGGGACTCTCGGTCGGCCTCGGAGTAGACGGCGACCGCGCCGATGCCGAGCTCGCGCAGCGTCCGAAAGATCCGGACGGCGATCTCGCCGCGGTTCGCTACGAGCACTTTCGAGAAGACCGGCACGGCCGCGTATTGTCCCTGAGCGTGACGCTTCCGGACCAGCTGACCGTCGCCCGCGCCGCTTCGGTGCCGCTCGTGGTGCTGCTCTACGCCTGGGAACTGCCGCACAACGAGTACTGGGCGACGGGAATCTTCGCCGTCGCGATGGCCACCGACTGGCTCGACGGCAGGATCGCGCGGCGACGCGGCGTCACCTCGCCGATCGGCTCGCTGCTCGATCCGATCGCGGACAAGGTGCTCGTGCTCGCAGTCCTCGTGATGCTGATCGAGGACGGCGTCTGGCCGGGGTGGATGGTCGCAGCGATCGTCGCGCGCGAGATCTTGATCTCCGGCCTCCGGCTGGCGGCGATCGAGCGCGGCGTCGTGATCGCGGCGAGGGATCTCGGCAAGGTGAAGACCGGCGCGCAGGCGCTGGCCGCCGGGCTCGGTGGCTTCGCGGCTGCCGGCGCGTGGGACGAGAGCATCGGCTGGTGGGCGCTCCTCGTCGCGCTCGTCCTGACCTGGGTGTCAGGGCTCGACTACGCGAGGTCCGCGCCACGGCTACTCCGCGGCACGGCGGTCTGAGCGGCGCAGTACCGTCAGACGGCGGCCTGGTGCGACGTGCACCAGTCGCCGAACGCTGCCCAGGCGCTCAAGTAGGCGCCGAGCTGCGTCAGTCCCCGAGCGACCTCGACCTTGATCGAGATCACGCAGATGGGGCAGAACGGCTCGTCGGCCGAGCGGGCAGGGTGGTCTCCACAGCGGCAGCACATAGTGAGTCTGAAACGACGCAGGCGGCCTCCGAGATACGGGTCGCCTCGAGCGCGGCGAGAATCGCCAGGCGTACGTCCTCGGGCGGCTCCGGATCGATCCTCACCGGCATGAGCCGCGACCTGCAAACATCCTGTTTGTAACTGAGATCACGTTAAATCACCCCTTCGAGGGATTACTTCCTGCGCCCGAACGTTCAGTATCCCCCCTGTCTGGCGTCCGCGGTAGTAGGAGGGAACCGAATGTTGCAGTGGAAGAACGCACGTCTGATCGCCCTGCTCGTCACTCTCGGCAGCCTTGCGGCAGCCTTCGGGAACTGGGGTTGGGAACGCTTCAACTGGGGCTGGTAAGGCCCACCCTGTGAGTCCGGGGGCACTGATGCCCCCGAGGCTCGCGGCGGTTGTCCTACCGGTCGGGTTGCTCGGGCTCGGGGTCGCAATGGCGGCCGCGATCTCGTTCGCCGTCTCTCCGCGAGACCTGGCGACACTCGCGGGGATCGCGGGTCTGCTCGCCGCGTCGACGCTAGCCGAGCGGTACCCGGTCCCGCTCGACGGGATCGACACCGGCGGCGTCTCGCTCGGCTTCGTCTTCTGCACGGCGGCGATCGTGCTGTACGGCTGGGAGGCCGCCGTCGTCGTCAGCTTCGCGGCGCCGATCATGCACCTGTTCGAGCACCGACCGCCGATCCGTGTGCTCTACAACGCGGCGGTGCTGGCGATCTGTCCGGCCGCCGCCGGAATCGCGATCGAACCGCTTCGCGGTGACGCGGCCGGGCTGCTCTTCGCGCAGGTCGCCGTCGCGGCGATCATCTACATCGCGTTCAACATCACCCTGATCAGCCTCGTCCTCGCGGCGAGCAACCGCAAGCCGCTGCTCGCGGTCACGCAGGCGAGCATCAGGGTCGCGATCATGCCCTTCGCGTTGATGGCGTCGGCGGCGCTCATGCTCGTCGTCCTCTGGCAGCGCTCGCCGCTCCTCTCCGCCGCGCTCGTCGGCCCGCTGCTCGCGATCGCGCTCTACCAGCGCTCGGCCTTCAACGAGCTGCGGGCGATGCGGCTGGCGCTCACCGACCCGCTGACCGGGCTCGGCAACCATCGCCACTTCCACGACCGGCTCGAGCGGGAACTCGCCGACTCGCAGGCCCAGGGCTATCCCGTCAGCCTCTGCCTCGTGGACATCGACGACTTCAAGCGGATCAACGATCGCTTCGGCCATCCGGGGGGCGACAAAGTGCTCGCGCAGATGGCGACGAACCTGCGGCAGGGCGGCGAGGCCTTCCGGCTCGGCGGTGACGAGTTCGCGATCCTGCTGCCCGGCCGCGACGAGGAAGGCGCGCGCATGGCGGCGGAGGCGATCGTCGCCCGCATCGCCGAGGTGGAGCTGCAGCCGGCAGGGCCTGTCACGGTCAGCGCCGGCATCGCCACCCTGCCCGAGGAGGAGATGGGCCGCGACGAGCTCGTTCGCCGGGCAGACAGCGCGCTCTACTGGGCCAAGGAGTACGGCAAGAATCAGGTGCGCGTGTACCGGCCGGACGTGGTCGAGATCGCGGAGCTGAAGCGGCTCGCAGCCGGACCCGACAAGGCGGCCCGCTTCCGCGCCGCATCGAGCCTCGCGAAGGCCGTCGATGCACGCGACGCCTACACAGGCTCGCATTCGGAACGCGTCGCCGACCTGGCGGCGCGGATCGCAAAACGCCTCGGTGTCGATCGCGAGCAGATCGAGCTGACCCGCCTCGCCGGCAGCCTCCACGACCTCGGCAAGCTGGCGATCCCGGAGGAGATCCTCCGCAAGCCGGGTCCTCTCTCCGAGACGGAGCGGCTCGTGCTCGAGCGCCATCCGCAGATCGGCCACCGGATGCTCGAGAGCCTCGGCGTCGACCCCGTGGCCGACTGGGTACTCCACCACCACGAGCGCTGGGACGGCTCGGGGTACCCCGACGCGCTCGGCGGAGACGACATCCCGCTCGGCGCACGGATCATCTTCGTCGCGGACGCGTTCGACGCGATGACCTCAGACCGGGTTTATCGCGGCCGGCTGACAGACGACCAGGCGATCGCGGAGCTGGCACGGTGCTCAGGAACCCAGTTCGATCCTGAAGTCGTCGCCGCGCTCGCAGACGAGCTCGGCATCAGCGGCGCCTGGCCGCTGTCCGTGGTCACCGCGACCGCGTAGCTACGACGCTACGACGAGGCGCGCATGACGCGCTGCGAACGGGCCCGGGCACGGCGCGGCACGTCGTCGTCGTTGAGCGCGACCTCGACCGCACGGCCGGGAACGACGCTCGTAAATGTGACCGGCAAGCCCGCGCAGCGGCCGACGGGCGGGGCGACGACGAAGTCGGCGGCCTGCACCTCGTACGAATTGCCGTCCTCACACTGAATCACGCCGTCGCCGCGAAGCTCGTTGAACCAACGCATCTGGCCCTGCACGGCTCAGCGCTCCCGGTAAACGATGCGGCCGCGCGTCAGATCGTACGGCGAAAGCTCGACCTTGATCCGGTCGCCCGGGGCCATGCGGATGCGGAACCGCCGCATCTTGCCCGACGTGTACCCGAGCGCCTCGTGGCCGTTGTCGAGCGCGATCTTGAACATCCCGCTCCCGAACGCCTCGAGGATCTCGCCTTCCAGCTCGACCTTCTCTTCTTTGACTCCCATACGTCCTCCTTGGCCTGCATCGGAAACGCAGGGGCTCCCGACGAGGTACAGAGTACCCGCTAACCGAGCGGTACGAGCCGCGACGCCGTTGCCTTGAAGGAGGCGACGACGGGCTCCCCCTCGGCGAGCGCCAGCCGCGCGGCCGATGCGGCGGTGATCTCGGCGGTGAGCGGGCCAACGCGGACGCGAACGCGGTTGCCGAGAGCAACGAGCGACCGGACGTCACCGCGGACGTGGTTGACGGCCGAGTCGCCCGGTGCGGAACGCGCAAGCGAGACTTCCCAGGGATAGACGGCGAGACCGACTCGTCCGCGGCCCGCGTCGGTCGAGAACGCGGTTCCACCGGCGTCGAGCACAACTTCGGTCAGCCCGTCCGCACCCGGGCGCGCAACTCCGGTCAGGAGGTTCGCGCCGGTAAAGCTCGCGACGAACCCGTCGGCCGGCGAGGCGAGGAGCTCGGCTGCGGTTCCGAGCTGCAGGATCCGCCCTCCCACGATCACTCCGACGCGGCCGGCGAGCGCCGCAGCGTCCTCGAAGTCGTGGGTGACAAGAAGCGTCGGCAGGCGGAGCTCGGCGAGCAGATCGGCCAGCTCGCCGCGGACGATCCCGCGCGTGTGGGCGTCGAGCGCCGAGAGCGGCTCGTCGAGGAGCAGTACGGCCGGGTCGCGCGCAAGCGCCCGCGCAAGCGCGACGCGCTGCCGCTCGCCGCCGGAGAGGTCGCCGGGACGTGCGGCGGCGAGGTGGGAGATGCGAAAGCGCTCCAGCAACTCGTCGACGCGTTCCCGGCCGCCGAAGGCGACGTTGCGACGAACGTCGAGGTGCGGGAAGAGCGCGTACTCCTGGAAGACGAGACCGGCCGAGCGGCGCTCCGGCGGCAGGTCGACACCCACGTTCGTGTCGAGCCAGACGTCGGCGCCAAGCGCGATCCTCCCCCGGTCCGGCCGCAGTAGTCCCGCGATCGCGCGCAGCAAACTCGACTTCCCCGCCCCGGACGGCCCGACGAGCGCGAGCGTCTCGCGCCCGAGCTCGAGCTCTACCGAGAGGAGGAAGGAGCGAAGGGGATGGGCGACGTTGAGGGAGAGCGTGTCCACGAGGTGAGGAGCTTGGTGGCGAGCAGGATTCCGATGCTGACGGCGACGAGCAGGGCGCCGAGTGCGAGCGCGACCTCGAAGTCCTCGTCGAGGGCGTCGTAGATCGCGAGCGGCGCGGTCTGCGTGCGGCCGGGAAAGCTGCCGGCGAACATGATCGTCGCGCCGAACTCGCCGAGACCGCGGGCGAACGCGAGCGTCGAGCCGGCCCCCAACCCGCCGAGAGCGAGCGGCAGGGAGATCCGCGTGAAGACTCGGAGCGGGCCTGCGCCGAGTGTGCGGGCAGCGCCGAGCAGCGCCGGGTCGAGGCCTTCGAACGCCGTGATCGCCGCGCGGATGTAGAAGGGGCTCGCAACGAAGCAGATCGCGAGGACGACGGCGAGCTGGGTGAACGGGATCTGGAGCCCGAGCGCCCGGAGCTCGCCCCCGAGCAAGCCGCTCCGGCCAAAGGCTGCAAGCAGTCCGAGCCCTGCGACCGCCGGCGGCAGCACGAGCGGGAGCTCCACGAGCGAGACGACGAGCGCCCGGCCCCGAAACCTCCGCAGGGCGACGAAGTACGCGGCCGGAGTTCCCACGAGCAGGATCAGCAGGTGCGCGATCGCGCTCGTCTTCAGGCTGACGGCGAGCGCGTCGAGTGCCCGCTCGTCCCCGAGCTGCGCGACGAGCTCGCCCGGAGGCACGCGCAAGAAGAGCGCAACCACCGGCAGCGCGAGGAAGACGACGACCACGACGAGCGCGGCGCCGAGGACCAGGCGGAAGATGATGCTCACGGCGGCGGTAGGAAGCCGGCGCGGTCGAGCGCGGCCGTGCCCTCTGCTCCGAGCAGCCTCGAGACCCACTCCCTGGCAGCGTCGGACGGCGGGGTCAGCAGCGCGGCGTGGTACCTGACGTCCGGCTGGTAGCGCGCGGGCACGGGGAACGAGCGGACATCGTCGCCCGCAGCCTGCGCATCGGTGGTGTAGACGATGCCGGCGTCGGCCTCGCCGAGCGACACCTTGCCGAGGACGCCCTTCACGTCGTCCTCGAGGCTGACGACCCGGTCGAGGGCCTCCTCGAGCCCCGCCGATGCGAGCGCTTCGCGAGCGTAGTCGCCGATCGGGACGCCCTCGGCTCCGAGTACGAGCTTTACGCCTGCGCGCGTCAGATCGACGAGCGCCGTGATGTTCAGCGGAGTATCCGCCGGCACGACCACGACGAGCCGGTTCGAGGCGAACACGACAGGGAGCTCGACGACGCCGTCGGCACGGAGCTCCTCGAGCGGCGCCTGACTCGCCGAGAGGAAGACGTCGGCTTCGGCGCCGTCGCGGATCTGCGCGGCGAGGTCGTTGGAACCGCCGAGGACGACAGTCGCATCGGGGTCGATCGCAGGCGCGACGTCGCTCAGCGACGAGGCGGCGAAGACGGTCACCGCGGCGTTCTCCTCGTCGCCCCCGCAGCCGGCGAGCAGCGCGAGCGCCACGACGGCGAGCACCAGCTTCACCGCTCGACCATCACCGAGGTCGACTTGACGACCCCCGCGGCGCTCATCCCGGGCTTGAGCTGGAGCTCCTCCGCCGACTCGCGGGTGACGATCGCGACGACGCGCGACGGCTCGGTGACGTCGATCTCGATCCGCGCCAGCAGCCCGTCGATCTCGACCGAGCGCACGATCCCGCGGAAGCGGTTACGCGCCGAGAGCGTTTCGACGCCGAGGGGGCCGCGCAGCCGCTCCACCTCCGACGCAGGCACGACGCGCCGGTTCGCCGAGTCGCGCTCGACCCGAATCTTGCCGTCGCGATCCCAGCGGCGGAGCGTGTCGACACTGATCCCGAGCGCCCGGGCGGCCTCCGCTGCCGAGAGTGATTGCCTAGACATTGCCTATGCACATTACACTGACACTGTGGAGGTCGTCAACTCTCCGACGCGGCGGAGTTCCTCGAGCGCGCCGGCCCGCTCCTCCTGGCCGACGAAGCCAGGCACAACCTGATCCTCGGGCTCGCCGGCACGCTGCGCGACCAGCCGCACGTCTACCCCGATCACCGACTCTGGGTCGTAGAAGGCGCCGGCGAGGTGATCGGCGCAGCCTTGCGGACGGCGCCGTACAACCTCGTACTGGCACGTGGCGCGAACGAGGCGGTGGACGCCCTCACGACGGCGATCGCCGAGCCGCTGCCCGGAGTCGTGGGCGCGGTGCCCGAGGTGGACCGATTCGCAGCCGCGTGGGCTGACCGCCACGGTATCCGCGCCGAGGCCCAGTTCCGGCAGGGGATCTATGCGCTCGAAACGCTGATCGCGCCGCCGCTCCCCCCGGGGCAGCCGCGCGCGGCGACCGCTGACGACACGTCGCTGCTCGTCAAGTGGTGGGGCGCGTTCGGCGCCGAGGCGCTCGGCGCGCTCGAGCAGGACGACGAGCAGAACGCTCGGAGCATCGAGCACAAGCTCTCGGCGCCCGGCAACGGCATCGCAGTCTGGGAGAACGACGGCGAGATCGTCTCGGTCGTCGGCTACGGCAGCACCACACCTTCGGGCGTCCGGATCGGCCCGGTCTACACGCCGCCGGAGCACCGCGCTCGTAGCTACGCCAGCGCGCTGACGGCCCATGTCTCCGCCGAGCAGCTCGCCGCAGGCCGCAGCTTCTGCTTTCTCTACACCGACCTCGCGAACCCGACCTCGAACAAGATCTACCTCGCGCTCGGCTACGAGCGCGTCTGCGACGCGATCCAGTACGGCTTCGTCTAACTAGAGCGGGATGTTCCCGTGCTTTCTGTTCGGCCGCGGCTCGCGCTTCGTCTGGGCGACCTCGAGCGCCGAGATCAGGATCGGGCGCGTCCGCCGAGGCTCGATCACCTCGTCCACATAGCCGCGCTCGGCGGCGTGGTAGGGATTGGCGAAGCGCTCCTTGTAGTCCGCGATCAGCTCGGCGCGGCGCGTTTCGGCGTCGGCCGCCTCCTCGAGCTCGCTCCGGAAGATGATGTTGACGGCGCCCTCCGGCCCCATCACCGCCACCTCGGCGGTCGGCCAGGCGACGTTGAAGTCGGCGCGGATGTGCTTCGAGCTCATGACGTCGTAGGCGCCGCCGTAGGCCTTGCGGGTGATCACGGTCAGCTTCGGCACCGTCGCCTCGGCGAAGGCGTAGAGGAGCTTGGCGCCGTGCCGGATGATCCCACCCCACTCCTGCTCGGTGCCCGGCAGGAATCCCGGCACGTCGACGAACGTGACGAGCGGAATGTTGAACGCATCGCAGGTGCGGACGAACCGCGCCGCCTTCACGGACGCATCGATGTCGAGCACCCCTGCGAGCGCTGCCGGCTGGTTGCCGACGATCCCGACCGAGTGTCCGCCAAGACGCGCGAAGCCGCAGACGATGTTCGGGGCGAAGCGCGCCTGCAGCTCGAAGAACTCGCCGTCGTCGACGACCTTCGCGATCACCTGCTTCATGTCGTACGGCTTGGTCGCCTCGTCGGGAATGAAGCTGTCGAGGTCGGGCGCCTCCCGGTCGACGGGGTCGCTCGGGGCGGCGTACGGCGGCCGCTCGGTGTTGCTCTGCGGCAGGAACGAGAGCAGGTAACGGGCGTCCTCGATGCACGCCTCCTCGTCCGGCGCGGTGACGTGCGCGACTCCCGACTTCGACGCGTGCGTGCCGGCGCCGCCGAGCTCCTCGAACGAGACCTCCTCCCCGGTCACGGTCTTCACGACATCGGGGCCGGTGATGAACATGTACGACGTCGACTCGGCCATCAGCACGAAGTCGGTGATCGCGGGCGAGTAGACCGCGCCGCCGGCGGTCGGCCCGAGAATCAGTGAGAGCTGAGGGATCACGCCCGAGGCCTGGACGTTGCGCCAGAAGATCTCCGCGTAGCCGGCGAGCGAGACGACGCCCTCCTGGATCCTGGCGCCGCCCGAGTCGTTGAGGCCGATCACCGGGCAGCCGTACTTCAGCGCCATGTCCATCACCTTGCAGATCTTCTCGGCGAAGACCTCGGAAAGCGAGCCGCCGAAGACGGTGAAGTCCTGCGAGAAGACGAAGACCTTGCGACCAAAGACCTCGCCGTAGCCGGTGACGACGGCGTCGCCGTACGGCCGGTTCTCCATCGAGTCGAAGTCGGGATTGCGGTGGCGGACGTAGCGGTCGAGCTCGACGAACGTTCCCGGGTCGAGCAGCTTCTCGACCCGTTCCCGCGCGAGCAGCTTGCCGCGCTCGCGCTGGCGGGCGACCGCCTTCTCGTTCCCCGCGTGCGCCGCCTCCTCCGAGAGCTCTTGCAACCACGCGAGCTTGGCGGCGGTCGTGTCGTGTGTCCCGGCCATCCGGGGCACCCTAACGGGCCGGAGACTTTGTGTTTCTGAAACACAAGCGATCGTTCGAGCACGGAGCGGTGCGGGTTGGCGGGGCGGGTTCGGGACTTTGTGTTTCAGAAACACAAGCCTCGGTCGGCCGCGCGGTAGATTCACGCCATGGAGGCGCCGCTCGACCGGTCGACCGTCTGGCCCTACGTGGACGGGGAGCCGGGGCCGTTTCACTACGCGCGGAACGCGCACCCGGTCGGCGTCCGGGCCGAGCGGGCGCTCGGAGAGCTCGAGGGCGGTGAGGCGCTCCTCTTCTCGTCCGGGATGGGGGCCTCGACGGCGCTCGTGCTTTCGCTGCTCGAGCCGGGGAAGACGATCGCGCTCGCGGGGGACGCCTACTACGGCACGGGCGTCCTCTTCGGCGAGCTCGAGCGCTGGGGACTTCGCCACGTTCTCTTCGACCAGACCCGCCCGCCGCCGCCTGCCGACCTCGTCTGGATCGAGGCGCCGTCGAATCCGCTGCTGACGATGCCCGACTTCGAGGCGGCGGCCGCGCACCCGGGTCTTGTCGTCTGTGACGCGACGGCGGCGACACCCGTCCACCTACGCGCGCTCGAGCGTGGCTGCGACCTCGTCCTCCACTCCGCGACGAAATACCTCGCCGGCCATCACGACGTCCTCCTCGGCGCCGTGGTCGCGAGGCGGCCCGAGCACGCCGCCCGCCTGCTCGAGGCGCGCACACGGTTGGGCATCGTCGCCGCGCCCGACGCCGCGTGGCTCCTTCTTCGCGGCCTGAAGACGCTCGAGGTTCGAGTCGAACGGCAGAGCGCGACCGCCGCCGACCTCGCAGAGCACCTGCGAGACCACGCCGACGTGACGAATGTGCGCTATCCCGGTTTCGGCGGCCTTCTCTCCTTCGACGTCGCGAACGCACATGCGGTTGAGACCGCCACCCGACTGATCGCGAACACGACGAGCCTCGGCGGCGTCTCTTCGACGATGGAGTCGCGCCACCGCTGGGAGGGCTCGCGCGTCCCGGAGGGACTGCTCCGTCTTTCCGTCGGCCTCGAGCCGGCAACCGAGCTCTGGGCGGACCTCGAACAGGCGCTCGCGCAAGCTGCTCGCAGCTAGCGTTCCCTGTCGAAAGGTCGTTCAACATCCTTCGCGAATGGGAATAAGCCGCTCCGTTCACCCCCGCTGAACAAAGGAGTCTCCTGTGCCCCCAGTGTCGACCCGCAAGACTGCCGCGCGCGCGCAGTCCGGAAACGGCGCGAGCCCGCTCACGGACGCACAGCTCGCGCGCCTCGTCACAGCCCTCGAAGCCGCCCGCGACGGCGACTTCACGGTGCGGTTGCGCGCCGACGGCCCCTTGAAGGACGTGGCCGCAGCGTTCAACGCGCTCGTCGAGCGAAACCAGCAGGAGACGAAGGAGCTCGTCCGGGTGGGCAAGGTCGTGGGTCGGGAAGGTCGGATCAACGAGCGGGCAGGCGTCGCGGGGGCGCCCGGCTCGTGGGCGGACAAGGTAGGAGCGGTCAACGAGCTGATCGACAACCTGGCGCGACCGACAATCGAGGTCGCACGCGTGATCGACGCGGTCGCCGACGGCGATCTCACACAGCGGATCCAGCTCGAGATCGACGGTCAGCCCGTGCGCGGGGAGTTCCGCCGCATCGGTACGACCGTGAACGGGATGGTCGATCAGCTCTCGAGCTTCGCCGCCGAGGTCACCCGTGTCGCCCGTGAGGTCGGAACCGAGGGCATCCTCGGCGGCCAGGCCAAGGTGAAGGACGTCTCCGGAACCTGGAACGACCTGACCGAATCGGTCAATCAGATGGCCTCCAACCTGACCGGCCAGGTGCGGAACATCGCCGAGGTGACGACCGCAGTCGCGAACGGCGATCTCTCGAAAAAGGTCACCGTGGACGTGAAGGGGGAAGTCCTCGAGCTCAAGAACACCGTCAACACCATGGTCGACCAGCTCTCGTCGTTCGCCGACGAAGTCACGCGCGTCGCGCGCGAGGTCGGCACGGACGGCAAGCTCGGCGGCCAGGCGCAGGTGAAGGGCGTCTCGGGCGTGTGGAAGGACCTGACGGAGAACGTGAACACGCTCGCCAATAACCTCACGAGCCAGGTCCGCAACATTGCCGCGGTCACGACCGCGGTCGCGACCGGCGACCTCTCGAAGAAGATCACGGTCGACGTCAAGGGAGAGGTGCTCGAGCTGAAGGAGACCATCAACACGATGGTCGACCAGCTGCGCTCGTTCTCGGCCGAGGTGACGCGCGTCGCGAAGGAAGTCGGCACGGAGGGAAAGCTCGGCGGGCAGGCGCAGGTCGAAGGCGTCTCCGGCGTCTGGCGCGACCTGACCGAGAACGTGAACACGCTCGCGAACAACCTCACCGGTCAGGTCCGCAACATCGCCGAGGTGACGACAGCGGTCGCGAACGGCGACCTCTCGAAGAAGATCACCGTCGACGTCCGTGGCGAGGTGCTCGAGCTGAAAGAGACCGTCAACACGATGGTCGACCAGCTGCGCGCGTTCTCCGCCGAGGTGACACGCG
>JALYRA010000222.1 GCA_030855545.1 Actinomycetota bacterium
GTCCGACTCCGCTCGCGGAGGGCGTCGGCGACTCGACTGCCTCCGGCGCAGGCAAGAAGAGCGCGAACGAGATCCACAGCGTCTTTGCCTGGGACGCCGGCGACAAGGCGTACGCCGTGATCGTCGACAACGAGGAAGGCACCGACGTCGACATCATGGACATCACGAATCCGAAGACGCCGTTCCTGCTCAAGGAGTACGACCTGGATCAGACGTTCCCGCAGATTCGGCAGGCGTCCCCCGGCAACCTCGTCGAGATCTTCCTCCACGACATGGTCGTGAAGGAGATCGGCGGCCGCCAGGTGCTGCTGCTCTCGTACTGGGATGCGGGCTACGTGGCGGTCGACGTCACCGATCCGAGCAACCTCGTCTACCTCGGCGACACCGACTTCTCGGATCCGGACCCCGAGGCGGCCGAGAGCGGCTTCATCGTCGCGCCCGAGGGCAACGGCCACCAGGCCGAGTTCACCCGCGACAGCAACTTCATCATCGCCGCCGACGAGGACTTCTCGCCGCTCGTCGTCGACGGGCTGAACCTGGAGGACGGGTCGGAGATCATCGCCAGCCAGGGGAGCGGGACGAAGCTCCTGCTCCACAACGAGGTGATCGAGGGTGGGTCGGTCTTCGCCGGCCGCGCCTGCAACGGCGACGAGGCAGTGCCCGCAGGCAATCCCGGCGCGGTGGACATCGCCGTCGTCGAGCGCGGGCTCTGCACCTTCACGGAGAAGGTCGCGAACGTGATCCGGGCCGGGGGCTGGGACGCGGTGCTCGTCTTCAACCGCACCGGCTCCGACGCGTGCGACAGCCTGCTCAGCATGTCCGTGGAAGGCGACATCCGCGCCTTCGGCGTCGCGCCGCGGAGCCAGGGCTTCGCCATCTTCGACCAGCCGTACAGCAACTCGGCGTGCCTCGCCGGAACCGGTCCTTCGCAACTCCCGGTGACGGTCGGCACTGCCGGCGACCCGCTGCGCTTCACCGGCAAGTTCGACGGTTGGGGTTATGTCCACCTCTACCGGAACGGGGTCGGCAAGCTCGCCGAGCTCGACACGTTCGCGATCCCGGAGGCGCACGACCAGGCCTACGTGAGGGGCTTCGGCGACCTCTCGGTGCACGAGGTCGCGACCTCGGCCGTCCGGGACGACCTCGCCTACCTGTCCTACTACTCGGGCGGGTTCCGCGTCCTCAAGATCGTCAACGACAAGCTCACGGAAGCCGGTCACTTCATCGACGTGGGCGGCAGCAACTTCTGGGGGGTCGAGGTGTTCACGAGCGGCGGACAGGAGTACGTCGCCGCAAGCGACCGTGATCACGGGCTCTACATCTTCCGCTACACCGGGAACTAAGTCCGAGTCCGGAACGAGGAGAGGGGCCGGGAGACCGGCCCCTCTCCGTTTCTCTAGAGTGCTGCGGTGCCCAGCCGGCGCAGACGTCAGGTCGAGCTCCAGCGCGTACTCGGCACGCCCGCGCTCTTCGCGACCGCCTACGGCAACGTTGGCTCCTCGATCTATTACGCGCTCGGTCTCACCGCCGTCTTCGCGCTCGGGCTGACGCCGCTCGTCTTCGTGATCGCGGGCGTCATCTTCGCCGCGACGGCCGCGACGTACGCCGAGGGAACCGTGCGCTACCCGGAGGCGGGTGGCTCGTCGAGTTTCGCCCGCCACGCCTACAACGAGCTCGTCTCCTTCACGGCCGCCTGGGCGCAGATGCTCGTGTACGTCGTCACCGTCGCCGTCTCGGCGTTCTTCGTCCCCCACTACCTCTCGATCTTCTGGGAGCCTCTGAACACGAACCCGTGGGACATCGTCGGCGGCGCGGTTGTGATCGTCGCGCTCGTCGTGCTCAACATCGTCGGCGTCCAGGAGGCGGCGCGCCTCTCGATTACGCTCGCGGTGATCGACTTCGCGACGCAAGTGCTGCTCGCCGCGCTTGGCTTCGTGCTCGTCTTCAGCCCTGAAATCCTGATCGACAACATCCACTGGGGTGTGGCGCCGACCTGGTCGAACCTCGCGATTGCCGTCCCGGTCGCGATGCTCGCCTACACCGGCGTCGAGACCGTCTCGAACCTTGCCGAAGAGGTCCGCGACCCGGTCCGGAACGTCCCGGCCGCCTACAAGCTTGTCGTGCTCGCCGTCTTCGCGATCTACTTCACACTGCCGCTCGTGGCGCTCTCCGCGCTGCCGGTCGTGGAGATCGGCGGCGAGTTGACGACGCTCCTGGCGCTGCCGCCGGAGGAGGGCGGCTACGCGAACGACCCGATGCTCGGCGTCGTCGAGAACCTTGGCGTCGAGGGGGCTCTGCTCGAAGCGCTGCAGATCTACGTCGGCATTCTCGCGGCGACGATTCTCTTCATTGCCACGAACGCGGGAGTCATCGGCGCCTCGCGGATCACCTACTCCATGGCGACGTACAAGCAGATCCCGGAGGTCTTCCGCCGCCTGCACCCGCGCTTCAAGACGCCGTGGCTCTCGATTCTGCTCTTCGCCGGAGTCGCGCCGATCCTGGTGATCCTGCCCGGCGACGTCAACTTCGTCGGGACGCTCTACTCGTTCGGCGCGACGCTCTCGTTCACGGTCGCGCACGTCTCGCTGATCAGGATGCGGATGCGGCCGGGACAGGAGGAGATCCTCTACCGCGCGAAGCCGAATCTACGGCTCCGCGGGATCGACTGGCCGCTGTTCGCGCTCTTCGGCGGTCTTGCGACCGGGATCTCTTTCGCCGTGATCGTCGTTCAGAACCCGACCACGCGCTGGGTCGGGCTCGGCTGGCTCGCCGCCGGGCTCGTCTTCTACTCTGTCTACCGGCGGCGCGTCGTGGGAGCGGCGCTGACCGAGACGGTGAAGGCGCCGCCCGCCTACGGTCCAGCGCTCGCGCTCGAGTACCGGCGCCTGCTCGTGCCCGTCCTGTCGGGGCGCGCGTCCGACGAGGCGCTCGACGTCGCCTCGAGCCTGTCCGCCGAGCGCGGGGCGCAGATCACCGCGATTTACGTACTCGAGGTGCCGCTCGACCTCGCGCTCGCCACCGACCTCACGGTCGAGGAGGAGATCGCGAACCGCAAGCTCGACGAGGCGCGCGCGATCGGGGAGTCGTACGGTGTCTCCGTGATCCCGCGGCTCGTGCGTGCCCGCTACGCCGGAGCGGCGATCGTGCGGGAGGCGGAGCGGCGGAGCAGCGAGATCATCGTCATCGGCGCGCCGCGCAAGGATCTCGGCCGCCGCCAGCGGGCCGTCTTCGGCCGCACCGTCGACTACGTCTTGAAGAACGCGCCCTGCCGCGTGCTCGTGACGGCGCTACCGGAGGGGACGTGAAGCTCTACCGCGGCTCGATCGTCGTCCTCGCGGCGCTGTTCGTCGTCATCGGCGTCGCACTGCTCGTCGTCACGACGGCCGAAGGCGGCGGTGTTCTCGGGTATCTGCTCGGCGCCCTCTTCATCGCGCTCGGCGTCGGCCGGCTCACGCTCCTGCTCAGGGGACGGGTCTAGTGGCGCGCAAGCTCCGCGGCTTCCAGCCTGTCCTCGGGGCACCCGCACTTTTCTCGATCGCCTACAGCGAGGTCGCCTCGTCGATCTACTTCGCGCTCGGGATCGTCGCGGTCTACGCGCTCGGCCTGACGCCGTTCGTACTCCTCGGTGCCGGCATCTTCTTCCTGATCGTCTCGCTCTCCTACGCCGAGGGGACGGCAGCGATCCCCGAGACCGGCGGCGCAGCCACCTTCGTCCGCCGCGCCTACAACGACGTGCTCGGCTTCCTGACCGGTTGGGCGCTCTTCCTCGATTACCTGATCGTGATCGCGCTCTCGACGATCTTCCTCCCGCACTACCTCGGCGCCGCGCTCGGCGTGGAGCGACTGCGCGAGTCGCCGTGGGATCTGCTCGTCGCCGTGTGCGTGATCTTGGGCATCGCCGCCGTCCGCTTGACGCGACGGTCGCAGCTGCACCGAGCAGGCCTCGTCGTCGCCGGGCTCGACCTCGCGACGCAGCTGCTGCTCGTGCTACTCGGGATGGCGCTTCTCTTCACCCCGGATGCGCTGACGCAGGGGATCTCGCTCGGGGTGTCGCCGACCTGGGACGACCTCGCATTCGCGCTACCGCTCGCGCTCCTGGCGTTCACCGGGCTCGAGACGGTCGCAAACCTGGCCGTGGAGACGCGCGAGCCCGGCCGGACGCTGCCGCGCAGCCTCTTCTCGGCGATCGGCCTCGTCGTCGTGCTCTCCACGCTCGTCGCGGCCGTCGGCCTGTCCGCGTTCCCGGTCGAGAACGGGCAGACGGCGCTCGGCGAGGAGTGGCTGAAGGCGCCGCTCGCCGGAATCGTGGACGCTCTGCAACCGGAGCTGCCGGGCCTGCTCGGCGACGCCCTCCTCGTCTACGTCGGCCTCACGGGCGCGCTCGTGCTCCTCGCGGCAGCGACCACCTCGATCTCCGGTTTCACCCGCCTCGCGTTCTCGCTCGGCGAGCACGGGCAGCTGCCGCGAAGCTTCGGACGCCTGAACCGCCGGACGCTCGTCTCGCCGCAGGCGATCGTCGCGGCGGCGGCGATCTCGATCGCGCTCGTGATCACCTCCGGACTGATCGGGGACGACATCGCCTTCCTCGCCAGCCTCTATTCGTTCGGCGTCCTCCTCGCTTTCGCCGCGGCGCAGCTCGCCGTGATCCGTCTGCGGGTGAGCGAGCCGGACTTGCCGCGCCCCTTCCGCGCGCCGATCATCGCGCCGCTCGTCGGCGTGCCGATCGCGATCGCGATCTGGATCGTGGCGATGGTGACCCACCCGGGCGCGCGCTATGCAGGACCGATCTGGCTCGCAGCCGGACTGGTCGTCTACGTGGCCGTGCGGCGTCGGGCGCATCGCGGCCTGCTCGATGGCGTCGACCCGCTCGAGGAGCTGCCGCCCGGGATCGAGTTCGGCCGCGTGCTCGTGCCGATGAAGCTCGGGCCGATCGGAGAGGAGATGCTTGCGACGGCGATCGCGCTCGCGAAGGAGCGCGAGGCTCAGGTCGACGCCGTCTTCGTCATCCTCGTGCCGCTCGATCTGCCGCTCGACGCACCGCGGCACGATCTCGAGGAGCAGGCGGCCGCGTCGCTCGCCGAGGCGGTGCTACTGGGCGAGGAGCACGGCGTCCGGGTCGAGCCGATCACCGTGCGCGCCCGGTCGATCGGGCGGGCGATCGTCGAGCAGGCGGTCGAGCGCGACGCCGGCCTGATCGTGGTCGGCTCCTCGCCCCGCTGGCGGCGGCAGTCCGCCTTCTTCTCGCCGACCGTCGACTACGTGCTCCGGAACGCTCCCTG
The DNA here is from genome assembly GCA_030855545.1 of Actinomycetota bacterium. Classification (GTDB taxonomy): domain Bacteria; phylum Actinomycetota; class Thermoleophilia; order Gaiellales; family Gaiellaceae; genus Gaiellasilicea. The sequence continues at coordinate 5,280 of JALYRA010000222.1, forward strand.
CGAGGTGCTCATGGTCGCCTTTCCCCAGGGTGTCCTCGAAGACGTACTCTGACGGAGTGAAACTCGTGGTGATCGGCTGCGGCAGGGTGGGTGCGGCCGTCGCGCGCGATCTGGCCGAGGACGGCTGGGACGTGACGGCGGTCGACGAGAAGGAAGAGGCGCTCTCGCGGCTCGGCCCGCGCTGGGCCGGCGGCTTCGTCGTCGGCCACGGCATGGACGCCGACATCCTGCGCAAGGCGGGCGTCGAGGACGCGGACGCTGTGGTCGTCGCCACGAGCGGCGACAACACGAATCTCGTTATCGGCCAGGTCGTGGAGAAGCGCTACGCCGTACCCTGCGTCGTCGTTCGCGTGCTCGATCCGGCGCGCGCGGAGTTCTACGCCGCTCGGGGGCTGCGCACGATCTGCCCCACCCAGACGGCAATCTCCGCGCTGACGACCGCTGTGCGGAAAGCCTCCGTCGTCAAGGCTCCCGCCTGATGTACACGCTTGTTGCCGGAGGCGGCAAGGTGGGGGCGAACGTCGCGCGCTCCCTGCTCGGCATGGGCCACGAGGTGACGCTGATCGAGCAGCGGCCTTACCGGTTTGATCGCCTCCAGGATGAGTTCGAGCATCAGGTCCTGCTCGGCGACGCGACCGAGCTGCACGTGCTCGAGCGCGCGGGAATCGGGCGCCCGCCGGAGCTCGTCCTCGCCGTCACGGGTGATGACGAGGACAACCTGATCATCTGCCAGATGGCCAAGGATGGTTACCGCGTGCCGAAGGTGATCGCACGCGTCAACGACCCGCGCAACCAGGAGCACTTCGACCTGCTCGGAATCGGCCAGACCGTCTGCGCCACCTCGAACGTGCTCGGCCTCGTCGAGCACGAGGTGCCCGAGCACGGGATCGTTCACCTGCTCGAGCTGCGCAAGGAGAACCTCGAGATCGTCGAGCTGCAGATCGACAAGGACTCGCCGGTGGCGGGGAAGCGGATCGGCGGGCTGCGCCTACCCGACGGCTCCCGGTTGATCTCGGTGATGCGGAACGGCCGCTCCGAGCTCGCCGAGGATACGACGGTGATCAGGCCGGGCGACCAGGTGCTCGCGGTGCTCGAGCCGGGCAAGGAAGACGAGCTCCGAAAGATCCTGCTGAAGCGCTAGCTCCGCCAGTAATGGCGGGAGATCAGAACGACGATCGGGATCACCTCGAGGCGGCCGAGCCACATCAGGCAGGTCATCACGAGTGTCGAGAAGTCGCTGAACGGCTCGAACGATCCGAGCGGGCCGCCGATTCCGAAGGCGGGCCCGACGTTCGAGAGCATGCTGGCCGACACCGAGACCGCGTCGAACGGAGAGAGCTCGAGGCCGGTGCGCGCTGCGTCGATCGCGAGCACGGCAGCGCCCAAGATGAAGATCCCGACGTAGAGCAGGATGAACGACGACACGGCGCGCAGCGTCCGTTCCTCGACCACGGTGCGGTTCAGGCGCACCGGCAGGACGATCTCGGGGTGCAGCGTCTGGTCGATCTCGCGCCGGAGGATCTTCCCCAGCAGCAGGTGACGCACGACTTTCACGGAGCCCGTGGTCGAGCCGGCCGAGCCGCCGACGAACATCAGGCCGACGAGCGTCATCATCGCGAGCGCCGGCCAGGTGTTGTAGTCCGCGACGGAGTAGCCGGTCGTCGTCATCGTCGAGACGGCGGTGAAGACCCCGGCCCGCACCCCGTCCCAGCCCGAGAGGACGCCCTCGGTCCAGATCTCGGTCACGACGACGAGCGAGCCGAGCACGAGTAGGGCCAGGTAGAGCCGCAGCTCCTGGTCGCGCGCGGCGGCGCGCGGCTGCCGGCGCACGATGGCGCGGTACATGAGCGCGAAGTTGACGCCGCCGAGAACCATGAAGAGGATCACGACCCACTGCGTCGTCGAGGCGAAGGCCTCGATCGAGTTCGTCTTCGTGGAGAAGCCTGCCGTCGGGATCGTCGTGAAGGCGTGTGCGAGGGCGTGGAACGGAGACATCTCCTCGTCGACACCCGTGGCCCAGAGGCCGAGGAGGATGCCGAAGAGGACGACCGTGAGGGCGATGTAGAGGATCCAGACCCGGCGCGCGGTGTCCCGGATGCGGGTGCTGAGCGACTCGATTTCGGGGCCGGGCATCTCGTGCTCGAGCAACTGGCGCCCGCCGACTCGCAGACGCGGCAAGACGGCCAGCGCGAGCACGATGATCCCGATGCCGCCGACCCATTGCGAGAACTGACGCCACATCGCGAGGCTGCGGGGCAGGGCCTCGACGTCGACGACGATGCTGCCGCCCGTCGTGCTGAAGCCCGACATGCCCTCGAAGTAGGCGTCGATCGGCCGGCTGAGCTGCGGGTCGCCGGCGAAGATGTACGGGAGCGCGCCGAGCGCGGCGGCGGTGAGCCACGTCAGCGAGACGACGAGGAAGCCCTCACGCACGTTGAGCCGGTGGTCGCCGCGGGTGGCGAGTGCGACGGCGCCGCCGATCCCGCCCGCGAGCGCCCCCGCCGCAAGAAAGGGCCAGACGGGCTCGCCGTACCCGAGCGCCACTCCCGTCGGAACGAGCGTGGCGAGGCTGAGGTAGGCGATGAGGGTGCCGACGATGTGCAGTGAGCCGACGACGTCGACCGCCAGGAACGCCGGCCTCCGGCTCACAGTGCCTTCTCGACCTCTTGGACGCGCTGCGACTCGGTGAAGACGATCACGCGGTCGCCTGGCCGCAGCACCTCGTCGCTCCGCGGAAAAACGGCGTCGCCGTCGCGCACGATCGCTCCGATCACGGCGCCACGGATCGGCATCTCCTTGAAGGCGAGCCCGACGTACTCGCTGTCGCGGCGCGTCGTGATGTCGAGCACCTCGAAGCGGTCGCCCTCGAGCATCACGACCTGCTGGGTTCGTGGGTCGTGGGCGAAGCGGACGATCTCCTCGGCCGTGATCTGCCGCGGATTGACCGTGACGTCGACGCCGGCGTACTCGAACACCTCCTGCGAGGACGCGTCGTGCACGATCGCAACGGTGAACTTGGCGCCGTGCACCTTCGCGAGCGAGGCGGCGAAGTGGTTCTTCATGTCGTCGCGCATGGCGAACACGGCCACCTCGGCTCCGGCGATGCGCTCGCGCTCGAGGAAGTCGGGATCGAAGCCCGTGGCGTGGTAGACGCGGGCGGCAGGCAGCTCGTTCGAGACGATCTGTGCTCGCTCGCGCGACGCTTCGATCATCCGAACGGTGATGCCCTGCTCGAGCAGCATGCGGGCGACGGCGGTGCCCGCGCGGCCGGCGCCGAAGATGACGACGTCGCGCACCGTCCCGGTGCCGGGGGCGATCAGCTCGCCCCACGCCTGCGCCGCCTGGGGTGACCCGATCACGACGATGCGGTCGCCGTGCTTGATCTCCTCGTCGCCGCGCGGGATCACGACGTCCTCACCGCGGATGATCGCGGCCACGCGCGAGTCGGGCGGGATCCGCGCCTCGCGCAGCGGTGTCCCCAGAATCGACGAGTCGGCCTTTGCGGTCACGTCGAACTCCACCATCTGCACCTGGCCCTCTGCGAAGACGTCCGTCTGCCGCGCTGCCGGCACGCCGATTGTGCGCGAGATCGCGTGTGCGGTCTCGATCTCGGAGGAGACGATGAAGTCGACGTCGAGCTGTCCCTCGCGCCAGACCTCGAGATACTCGGGATTCGACGTCCTGACGACCGTCGTCGTCCGTCCCGAGCACGCCTTGGAGATCATGGCGGCGACGATGTTCGACTCGTCACGGGAGGTGCAGGCGATCAGAAGGTCGGCCGTCGAGATTCCAGCGTTGGAAAGGACGCGCCGGCTGGCGCCGTTCCCCTCGATCGTCGCGACGTCGTAGCGCTGCGAGATTGCCGCGAGCCGCTCCTCGTCGAGGTCGAAGACGGTCACGTCGTGCTCGGCGTGGAGCGCTTGGACGATGGTGGCGCCGACCTGGCCCGCGCCGATGATGAAGATCTTCACGCCCGGAGGTTACTGCCCCCGTCGACGGAACCTGCGGCTATCGTGGCCGCCGATGAAGTCGCTGCTCGCCGTCGCTTTCCTCGCTGTTCTCGGCACCGCCTGCGCCGCCGGTGCGTCGTCGCAGAAAGTCGTGCAGACGCAGTTCAAACCTCGCGTCGTCGCCTCTGGCTTCTCACAGCCGGTCTTCGTCACCGGCGTCAAGGGTGAGCCGGGTCGGCTCTACGTCGTCGAGCAGGGTGGCGTGATCCAGGTGCTCGACAAGGGCAAGCGGCGCGCTACACCGTTCCTCGACATCCGCAGCAGCGTCACCGCGGGCGGGGAGCAAGGACTCCTCGGCCTGGCGTTCCACCCCTCGTACCCGAAGGTGCGCAAGGCCTATGTGCAGCACACGGCCCGGAACGGCTCGACGCGCCTCGTCGAGTATCGGGTGAGCGGTGGTCGCATGACGACGCCGCGCCTGCTCTTCTCGAGCGCCGACCCGTACGGCAACCACAACGGCGGCATGCTCGCGTTCGGCCCGAACGGCCGGCTCTACTTCACGATGGGCGACGGCGGCGCGGGTGGTGACCCCGAGAACCGCTCCCAGAACATGCGCTCGCTCTTCGGCAAGCTGCTCTCGATCAACGTCGCGACCAAGGGCCTGCGGATCGAGGCGCTCGGGCTCCGCAACGCCTGGCGCTTCTCGTTCGACCGCGCGAACGGTGATCTCTATCTCGGCGATGTCGGTCAGGGCGAGCTCGAGGAGATCAGCTGGACGCGCGCGAACAGTCCCGGCCTCGAGAACTACGGTTGGGACGTCTACGAAGGCCGCTCGAAGTTCGAGGACAAGCCGCTCGGTCCCGGCAAGCTCGTCCAGCCGGTCGCGCAGTACAGCCACTCCAACGGCTGCTCGGTCACGGGCGGCTACGTCTACCGCGGGTCGAGGGCCTCGCTCCGCGGCCGCTACATCTACGGCGACTACTGCAGCGGAATCGTCTGGAGCTTCAAGCTCTCCGGAGGCAAGGCGACGGGACTGCGGCGCGAGCCGTTCAAGGTCGAGAACGTGACCTCATTCGGCCAGGACATCGCCGGCGAGCTCTACGCGGTCTCGCACGGCGGCACGATCTACCGCCTCACGCCCTGAACTGGGTTTGCCTGACCTGCGCGACGCAGTTCGCCGAGAGCGACGCGCCGCCGGACGCCTGCCCGATCTGCACCGATGAGCGTCAGTACGTCGGGCTCGACGGGCAGAAGTGGACGACGCTCGAGGAGCTCCGAGCCGAGCGGCGCTGCGACGTCCGCGAGGACTCGGGCTATCTCGGCGTCGGGATCGACCCCGAGCTCGCGATCGGCCAGCGCCTCCTGCTGGCCGAGTCGGACGAGGGGAACGTGATCTGGGACATGATCCCACTCGTCGATGACTCCGCCGTCGAGGCGGTACGGGGGCGTGGGGAGGTGCGCGCGATCGCGATTTCCCATCCGCACTATTACTCCGCGATGGTCGAGTGGAGCGAGGCGCTCGGCGGCGTCCCGATCCTCCTCCACGAGGCGGATCGCGAGTGGATCATGCGCCCCGACCCGAAAGTCGAGCTCTGGTCGGGTGACGTCAGGGAGCTCGGGGCCGGCCTGACGCTACTCCGGCTCGGCGGCCACTACGCGGGCGGCACGGTGCTGCATGACGCCAACACGAGCACGCTCCTCTCCGGAGACGTCGTCATGGTGATCCCGGATCGCCGCTTCGTCAGCTTCATGTGGAGCTACCCGAATTTGATCCCGCTACCTGCCGCGGAGGTGCAGCGGATCGCCGCCGCACTCGAGCCGTGGGAGTTCGAGCGGATCCTCGGTGCCTGGTGGAACCGGCTCGTGCCGCGCGACGGCAGCGAGGTCGTCCGCCGCTCGGCAGAGCGCTACGCCGCAGCGCTCGCCAAGTAACAGACTGTTACTTGGCGAGGGCGTACCGCCGCCAGAGGACGATCCCCGCGAGGACACCGGCTGCGTCGATCGCGACGTCGAATGGGGAGCCGACCCGGCCGGGGACAAAGTGCTGGTGCAGCTCGTCCGAGATCGCGTACGCGGCGCCGGCCGCGAAGGCGATGCGCCCGTCTCCGAGCGCGCGCAGGAGGAGCGCCCCGAGCACGGCGAACTCCGCCGCGTGCGCGACCTTTCTCAGCACGAGATCCCATGTGCCGAGCCCCGTGCCCAAGTCGGAGATCGACGAGAGGGCAAAGATGAGGGCCGCCCAGAGAACGACCGGCGCCCACAGGCGCAGCGCTGGAACGGTCACGGGCGCATGGTAGGCTCCCGCCCCACATAAGGAGCACGGTGAGGGAACCCGGTGCAAGTCCGGGACGGTCCCGCCGCTGTGAGGGGAGACGCCCGACGCGGAAACGCCACTGGCTGCAAGCCGGGAAGGCCGCGAAGGGGGAGCCCCGAGTCAGAAGACCCGCCGCGCTCCCAACTCGAACCCCTCGCGGAAGGAGGATTCGTGCTTCGCAAACTCGTTGCTCTCTCAGTGCTCCTCGCACTCGTTCTGACGCCGGCAGCGCTCGCGGCGAACGTCAAGATCCGGGTGGAAGGCAAGACGCAGACGATCTTCGGGCCGACCCAGGTAGCGGTGACCGCCGACAACGCTCTCCAGGCCCTCGATGCCGCCAGCACGGCGGGCGAGTTCCACTACGCGCTGACCGCGTCGAGCTTCGGCGACTACGTGAGCCAGGTCGGCAAGTATGCAGCGGCCGGCTCGGCCGGTTGGGTGTTCAAGGTCAACGGTGTGTCACCGCCGGTTGGCGCCGACAAGGTCGTGCTGAAGGACGGCGACGTCGTGCTCTGGTACTACGCGACGTTCGGTAGCGCCGGTGGCCCGCCCACGCTCGAGCTGAAACGGCTCCCCGGCAACTGTTACGTGGCCGAGACGGTCACGGACGCGGGCAAGCGGACACGCGCCGCGACGGCGACGCTCGTCGCCGACGGCAAGCGGTTCAGGACGAAAGCCGGCCGTGCCTGCATCGGCAAGCACGTCGGGCTCGTCCGGGCGGTCGCACCGGGTGCCGTTCGCTCGAACGCCGTTTCGTGATCCGCCGCGCGTTCAGCGCGCTCGTCGTCCTCGTCCTCCTCGCCGGCTGCGGCGGCAGTTCCGCCGGCGTGGAGGAGGGGAAGGCGCAGCTGTGGGTCACGCGTGATCGCGGCGCCGAGGTGTTGCTCGATGTGCAGGTCGATGCGGGTCAGACGCTGATGCGTGCCCTCGCCGGCGAGGGCGAGCTCGAGACGCGCTACGGCGGCCGCTACGTGCAGTCGATCGACGGGCTGGCCGGAAGCCTCGAGAACCAGCGCGACTGGTTCTGGTTCGTCAACGGCTACGAGGGCGACCGCAGCGCCGCCTCCTACCGGCTGCGGGACGGCGACATCGCCTGGCTCGACTACCGCGGCTGGAAGCGGGAAGGCGAAGCGCGGGTTGTCGTCGGCACCTTCCCCGAGCCCTTCGTGCACGGGTTTGCGGGCAGGCGGCGCCCGGGAGTTGTGCGGTTCGAGCCCGGTTTTGAGGAGCGCGCGAGGGAGCTCGCACGGCAGACGCTGGCCGAGTCCGTCGAGCCGCTCGGGACACCAGTGCCGGAAGGCGCGAATGTCCTCGAGGTGCGATCGGGGCCGCCGCGGTTCGTCGGGGAGCTGCTCGGGCAGACCGCGGGCGACCCGGTGCTGTTCACGATCAGCGGCGAGCCTCGGTTCCTGCATCGGTACGACGTCATCGGCGGGGCGCCCTCGTGAGCCCCGGCCCCGCAGCACTCCTGCTCGCCGCGGCTGGCACCGCAGCTCTCCTCGCCGACCGGATCTGGTCGGTCGCAGCGCTGGCCGCCGTGCTGCTCGTCGTCTGCCTGCGGGCGCCGTCCGAGCACCGCGGCATCTATCTCTTCGGGGCGCTCTCGACCGGCCTCGGCGTGCTCGTGCTCTCACCCTTCCTCTGGTCGAGCCCCGATGGGACGGTGCTGTGGGAGGGGCCGACGCTCCCGGTGCTCGGACCGCTCGATGTGACGACGACGGAACTCTTCGAGGCGGCGCTGAACGGACTTCGCCTCGCCGCGCTCGGGCTCGCATTCGCCGCGTACGCGCTCTTGCTCGACCATGACCGGCTTGTCGTAGCCGCCGGGCGAGCGCGCCGGTCGGCCCTGGCGGTCGCGCTTGCAACGCGGCTCGTGCCCTCGCTCGAGCGCGACGCGGTCGGCCTCGCGGAATCGGTGCGCGGCCGAGGCGTTCAACTCCAGGGTGCGCGCGGCTACGCGACGCTCCTCTCGCCACTCGTCGCGGGTTCGCTCGAACGAGCGTCGAATCTCGCCGAGGCGATGGAGGCGCGCGGCTCGGCCGGCCCGGGACGACGCGCGCGCCCCGCCCGCCCTGGAGCGGTCGCGACCGGCTCGTGCTCCCGTTCTCGACCCTCCTCGTCGTGGTGGCGGCGTTGTGGCTCTAGCGTCTGTCGAGCAGCTCTCGTTCTCCTACCCGGGTGCCGCGCCGGCGCTGCGGGACGTCTCGCTCGAGCTCGAGGCCGGCGAGGTGGTCGCTCTACTCGGTCCGTCCGGATCGGGAAAGTCGACGCTGCTGCGGGCGCTCGCCGGGCTCGTCCCGCACTTCCACGGCGGGCGCTTCGCGGGACGCGTCGTCGTCGCCGGCCTCGACACACGACGCGCGCGGCCGGCCGACCTCGCCGTCGCCGTCGCGACGGTGTTCCAGGATCCCGAAGACCAGGTCGTGATGACGATCGTCGCGAACGAGGTCGCCTTCGGGCTCGAGAACCTCGGTGTGGCGCCGCGTGAGATTTGGCCGCGCGTCGAACGGGCGCTCGACTCCGTCGCTGCGCTCCACCTCTGGGGACGGAAGACGACCGAGCTCTCCGGCGGCGAGCTCCAGCGCGTGTGCCTCGCGAGCGCCCTCGCCCTCGAGCCGCGGCTGCTCCTGCTCGACGAGCCGACGTCGCAGCTCGATCCCGACGCGGCCGCGCTCTTCCTGGGAGCCGTGGAGCGCTTGGGCGCGACGGTTGTCCTGAGTGAACACCGTGTCGCGCGCGCCCTCGAGCTCGCGACCCGCGTGATCTTCGTCGACGGAGGCCGCATTCTCCTCGACGCCCCGACCGCCGAGGCGCAGGAGTGGCTCGCGTCCGAGCGCCCGCTCTACACGGAGCCTTGTGTTTCTGAAACACAAGCTCCCCTCGGCGACCCGATCCTCGACGCTCGCGACGTCTCCTTTTCGTATCGAGCGGCCATGCCTGTTCTGGACGGGGCCGACCTGCAGATCAGGCGCGGCGAGATCGTGGCGCTAGCCGGCCCGAACGGGTCAGGAAAGACCACGCTCGCGCGCATCGTGGGCGGTCTGCTGGACGCGGACGGCGGGACGGTCCAGCTGCACGGTCGCGCCGGCTACCTCGCGCAGGATCCCGGCCGCTACCTCGTCAAGGAGACCGCGGTGGCCGAGGTCGCGCTGGCCGTGAACGGTGATGAACAGCGGGCTTGCGCGGCCCTCGAGCGCGTCGGACTCGGGTGGGCGGCGGGACGGCATCCGCGCGACCTCTCGAGTGGGGAGCGGGAGCGGCTCGCGCTCGCGGCGGTCGCCGTGGCCGAGCCGGACCTGCTCATCCTGGACGAGCCGACACGGGGCCTCGATCCCGAGCGGAAGGCCTCCCTCGGCGCCTGGTTGCAGGAGTACGCCGCGTCCGGAAAGGCCGTGCTCGTCGCGACCCACGATCGTGGGCTCCCGGCGCACCGGCGAATCGGACTTTGTGTTTCAGAAACACAAGCTCACGTCGACGGAGCGGTTCGTGCTGGCACCTAGGGTCGCGATCGCCGCGGCCGGACTCGCGCTCGCGCTCGCCGCCTGGGCGGCGCTCGACCCGGCGCGCGGTGGGATCGCGACGCTGCTCGCGGCCTTCGCTGTGCTCGTCGCCGGGTTCGCGTGGCTCGAAGGAGGAACGGTGTCGGCCCGCGACCTCACGCTCGTCGCAACGCTGGGTGGGCTCGCAGCCGCGGGTCGCGTCCTCTTTGGGCCGATCCCGAGCGTGCAGCCGGTGACAGTGATCGTCGCGGCTGCGGGCGTCGCCCTCGGCC
>JALYRA010000237.1 GCA_030855545.1 Actinomycetota bacterium
GTGAACACGGCTGTCCTCGTTGCCTCGAGCGCGACGATGCACTGGGCGCTCCAGTCGATCAAGCGCGGGAACCGGACGGGTCTGCAGGCGGGGCTCGTACTCACCGTCTTGATGGGTCTCGCATTCCTCGTGACGCAGATGCTCGAGTACGCGCGGATCGGCTTCAACCCGTCCGACGGCGCCTTCGGGACGATCTTCTTCGGGTTGACCGGGCTGCACGGCGCACACGTCTTCATCGGCCTCTGTCTACTCACCGTCGCGACGGTGCGCGCGTTTCGCGGCCACTTCACGCCGGAGCACCATCACGGCGTCGAGATCCCCGGAATCTACTGGCACTTCGTCGACGTAATGTGGATTGTGGTGTACGCGACGATCTATCTTCTCTAGGTGGCCCGAAACCCGTTTCGCAGCGAGGCAGAGGCATATCGCTTCCTGCTGCTGACGATCGGGTACTTCGCTCTGATCGTCGCCGCCGCGGCGATCGCGACCTGGTTCGGAGTGATCGTGTTCGTTGGTCTGACCGCCGCGATCCTGTGGCTGTGGCTGCGCTCGCGCTCGACCGAGCCCACGGTAAAGGCGGCGCTCCCGAAACGGTCGGGCGGAGACGACGAACGGCGGATCCTCGTGATCGCGAACGAGACCGTCGGCGGCGACGAGCTGCTCTCGATCCTGCGGCGGAAGTCCGAAGGCGTGAGCGAGCAGGTGCTCGTCGTGTGCCCGGCGCTGAACTCACAGGTGCGCACGTGGGCGTCGGACGAAGACGGCGCGCGCGCCGCTGCGGAGCGGCGTCTCGATGCGAGCCTCGCTCAGCTGAGTAGCTACGGCGTTGCCGCGAGGGGCGAGGTCGGGGACGGCGATCCACTCCAGGCGATCGAGGATGCGCTGCGCACCTTCGGCGCCGACGAGATCGTCATCTCCACCCACCCCGAGGGCCGCTCCAACTGGCTCGAGCGGAACGTCGTCGGCGCCGCCCGCAGCCGCTTCGACGTCCCCATCACCCACGTCGTCGTCGACCTCGACGCCTAACCGTCCCGACGGGCCGTGTCCGGGGTCAGACCCGGTCATGGCCTAACCAGCCACTATCGCGTACGCCCTCGCGCGGCTACGTTCGCGAGATGCCTCGCGCCCCGCGCATCCACGTTCGGAACGGCGTCTACCACGTCACCCAGCGCGCGACGGGCCGCGAGATTCTCTTCATCGACGCGATCGATCACGACGTCTTCGACCGGCTCCTGGACATCGCGGTGAAGCGCGCGCGGTGGAAGCTGCACGCCTACTGCCACATGACGAACCACATTCATCTGCTGGTGCAAACCCCGGAGCCAACGTTGGCGAAGGGCATGCAGTTCCTGCTCAGCCAATACGTGCAGGAGTTCAACGTGCGTCACGGCCGGCGCGGTGCTCTTGTCGAGGGCCGGTACAAATCCCGACTCGTCGAGACGAGCGCGCATTACGTGTCGTGCCTGCAGTACTTCGCGATGAACCCTGTCAGCGCCGGGTTGTGCGACCGTCCGGATGACTGGCCGTGGAGCAGCTACGCGGGCGTCGAGGAACGCCTCCGCAGCGAGCTCGATGCGGTGTTCGCGTAGGGGAACGTCGTGTCCTTTCGGGACACGACGGGGTCTGACCCCGGACGTGTCCGAAACGGGCTACTTGCCGGCGTTTGCGACGACGTGGCTACTTGCCGGCGTTTGCGACGACGTAGTCGGCGACGGCGGCGATCTGCTCGGCGGAGTACGAATCCTTGAAGGCCGGCATCGCGCCCTTGCCGTTCGTGACCCGCTCGACGACGAGCTCCTTCGCCGGTTTCGTGTCGTCGAGGCTCGGGCCGATGTTGCCGCCGGCGTTCGCTGCCTCCAGAACGTGGCAGCCGCCGCAGCCAGCCTCGGCGAAGATCGCCTCGCCGTTCGCGCCCTCCGTCTCGCTCTCCCCGCCTGCCGCGACCTCACCGGCACCGGCTCTCACCGGCAGCGCCGCCACTGACGAGACGTAGTCGGCGACCGAGTCCGCATCCTCGCCGGTGACCAGGTCGGCCGGCATGCCCGGCAGGCCGGTCGTGGGCTCCTCCACCGGGTACTAGATCTGGCCGCGGACGACGGAGCGGATGGTCCCCTCACCGAGTCCGTCCGCACGGGCTTGCCGGAAGCCGTCGTCGAGGTTCGGTCCGATCACGCCCTTCGTGCCCGCATCCGCAAGCACGTGGCACGAGCCGCACTTCCCGATGAAGAGCACCTTGCCTCGCGCGGCGTCCCCCTCGTCCGAGAGACCGCTGGTTCCGCAACCGGTCGCGGCGAGCGCCGCGACCAGAACCGCGCAGGCACCTGCAAGCCCGCGCGGACTCACCTAAGCGGCGGACCCCGTGGCAGACCCCGAGCTCATGGCATCCTCGCGCGTCGCATGGATCGTGAAGACGCGATCGAGGCCGGTGATCTCGAAGATCTTGGTGATATTCCGGTCGCTGCACACGAGCGACAGCTGTCCGTCATTCGTTCGCAGCCGCTTGACACCGCCGACGAGCACGCCGAGCGTCGTCGAATCGATGAAGGTGGTGTCCGAGAGGTCGACGACGACGTCGCGACCACCTTGGTCGATCACCTCGAGCAGTTGCTGCTTGAACTCCGGCGCTGTGTAGAGGTCGACCTCGCCCGCGAGGGAGATCACGTACTGCTCGTTGCTCAGCTTTTCAGTCTTGACGTCGAAGTTCATCAGTGTTCGCCCCCGGTCTCGCCGACAGAATGAGCGGTTCTTCCCGGTCCGGGTGCAGTCTAACCCGACGGTGACGGAGCTTGCGCTTCCTTCAGCTGCGTGATCTGCTGCTTGACGATCGGCGCGCTCGGATCGTCGGGTGCGAGCTCCAGGAACTTCTCGTACGCCGTGATGGCGCGAGGCAGGTTGCCGCTCTGCTGCGCCACCTGCGCGAGATCGAGCTGGACGTTCGGATCGTTCGGCAGCGCCGCCGCGAGCTTGTCGTAGGTGTCCTCGGCCGCCTGGAACGATTCCTGCGCCTTCGCGTACGCCTCGCTTACGGCCGCGGAGGCCTGCGTCGAGATTGCCTCGTCGATCGGGTCCGGCCCGAGCGTCTGGCCTTCGCCGAGCTCGAGCGGGGAGGAGAACGTGGTCCCGAACGTGAGGAAGCTGGCGCGCAGCTGCGCCGCCTGTGCTTCCTGCGCGAGATTTGTGGCGCGGCCGATGTGCAGACCTCCGAGCTCGCGGAGCGCGTCCTCGTCGGCCGGCTTCTTCTTGTCGACGTACTTCGTCAGCACGGTGATCGCCTCGTCGGTCTCCCCCTCCTCGACAAGAGCGGTTGCGAGTACGCGCTGCGCCTCGAGACTCTTCGGGTTCTCCTTGACGCGGCCGCGCGCCTCGGAGACCGACGGCGTATCGCTCCCCTGGCCGCCGCTGTCGCGCAGGATGTCGCCGATGCCGGTTCCCTGGTCGGAGCCGATCCCGAAGACGACGAAGCCGAGGCCGAAGACGAGCGCGAGGAAGACGAACATCCACTTCGCGTGCCGGCGCAGCCGCGAAAAGAACATCGTGTCTTCCATCGCTACGAGATCGCTGTCGCGCTTGCGGGGGCGGACTGGAGCATCCGGCCGCGTGCTGCGGACGCTGCGTCGATCAGCTCGTGCCATTCGAAACCTCCTCTCTCGTACCGTTGCTCGCCGTCGACGAGGGTAGCCAGGATGCGTTCCGGTGCGCCGCCGTACACGACCGCGGCTGCGGGATCCTCCCATGGTAGATACGGCGAGCCGGAAAGGGAGACGATGGCGAGGTCGGCGCGCTTGCCGGGAGCGAGCGACCCGATCTCGGCTTCGAGGCCGAGCGCGCGGGCGCCGCCGATCGTCGCCAACTCGAGTGCCTCGGTCGCGGACAGTGCACCGGCGTCCTCGGAGCGAGCCCTGGCGGAGGCGACCACGGTGCGGAGCTCGTCGAACATGTCGTAGGACGGCACCGAGGAAACGCCGTCGGTGCCGACGCCCACTCTCAGGCCGGCTGCGCGCAACTCCGCCAGCGGGGCGACGCCGCAACCGAGGAGGGCGTTCGACCGCGGACAGTGGGCGATCGCCACGCCGTGCTGGGTAAGGAGACCGATCTCCGCCGCGTCGACCTTGACGCAGTGGGCTGCGACCATCCGCTCGTCGAGCAGCCCCGCAGCCGCGAGCCGGCGAATGCCGCTCTGTCCACCCGGCGGCGGCAGGGTGTCCGCGAGCGGCGCCCACGGCCCCTCGCCGCGGATCAGCCAGTCGAGCTCGTCCTGGCTTTCGTTCAGGTGCGTCGCGAGCGGGAGCTCGAGCTCGAGGCACGCTCGGTAGACGTCGTCCGAGCAGGTGTAGGGCGCGTGCGGTGAGACGCCGAGACGGACGCGGTCGCAGAGCGAGCTCTCGACGTAGCCGCGCTTGTGGGCGAAGCTGCGCATCGCCTCGACGCTGTCGCGGCCGAAGACCTCGAGGTAGACGATCGCGCGCAGTCCGAGCGCCGCGCAGGCATGCGCGCTGGCGCCGGAGAACGCGAGGTCTCCGACGGTGGTGATCCCGGAGCGCAGGCACTCGGCCGCTCCGAGTCGCGCGATCGCCTCCATGTCGCACCGCTCGAGGCGAGCCTTGCGCTCCATGTGGGTGAGGATCCACGGCCCGAACGACAGGCCGTCGCCGAAGCCCGCATAGACGGCGTACTCGAGGTGCGCGTGGGCGTTGACGAACCCGGGCACGATCGCGGCGTCCGCGAACCGCTGCCCCTCGCCGAGCTCGGCCGCAGTGCCGACCGCGACGATCCTCGCGCCCTCGATCGCGACCGCGCCGTTCCGGATCGGCTCTCCTTCGACCGGGAGCACCCAGTCGGCGGAGACAGACCTCACTCCTCCCCGTCCTCCCCGGCCCAGCGGGACGGCTCGTCGACGAGCTTCCAGCGCTTCTCCATGAAGGACGAGAGCCAGATCGAGAGCTCGAAGAGGATCAGCAG
>JALYRA010000244.1 GCA_030855545.1 Actinomycetota bacterium
GCGTCATCAACCTCTCGACGGACAAGCCCGCGGTGCTGACCGAAATCGCGCGGGTTCTGCGCCCCGGCGGCAGGATCGGGATCAGCGACGTCGTCGCCGAGGACCGTCTGTCGTCCGAGGAGCGCGGTGAGCGCGGCAGCTTCGTCGGCTGTATCGCCGGCGCCCTCTCGGTGGGCGAGTACCAGGCCGGCCTCGAGGCGGCGGGCTTCGAGCAGATCAGCGTCGAGCTCACGCATGAGGTGGCCGACGGCATGCACGGCGCGATCGTCAAGGCGGCGAAATCCCGGTGACGGGTGTTCACCACTTCGCATCCTGACGTTCACCTTCTTTCAGCCCACGGTCGGGGCTTTCGCTTCGACACTCCCCCACGACAGCGTGACTACGAACAACAGGGGAGAGCTATGAAGAAAGTCATCGCACTTGCGATCTGTGCGACCGCAGTGATCGCCGCGTCCGCCACGGCGGGGATCAGCGCGCTCAGCGGCTCGGTTTCGGCTGACGGCTCGAGCACGCTCGGCCCGTATACCTCCGCGGCGGCCGAAGGGTTCCAGAAGAAGAACAAAGGAGCGCGCATCACGGTCGGGATCTCGGGCACGGGCGGCGGCTTCGAGCGCTTCTGCCGCAACGAGACCGACCTCTCGAATGCGTCGCGCCCGATGAAGAACTCGGAGGCGATCAAGTGCCGTGACGCCGGCGTCAAGTGGGTCGCGTTCACGGTTGCGAACGACGGTCTCTCCGTCGTCGTCAACAAGCAGAACACGTGGGCGAACTGCCTCACCGTGGCTGAGCTGAAGAAGGTCTGGGAGCCCGGCTCCAAGGTCAACAACTGGAGCCAGATTCGCGAAGCCTTCCCCAACGTGCCGCTGAAGCTCTTCGGCGCCGGTACGGACTCGGGCACGTTCGACTACTTCACCGAGGCGATCAACGGCAAGGCGAAGGCGAGCCGCTCCGACTATCTCGCCAGTGAGGACGACAACATCGTCGTCCAGGGCGTCGAGGGCGAACGCGGCTCGATGGGCTACTTCGGTTTCTCCTACTACGAGGAGAACAAGGACAAGCTGAAGGTGCTCGCGATCGACCACGGCAAGGGCAATGGCTGCGTCACGCCGAGCATCGCCACGGTGCAGGCGAACAAGTATCGGCCGCTCTCGCGTCCGCTCTTCATCTACTCGAAGCGCGACTCGTTCCGGCGCCCGGTCGTGGCCGGCTTCATCGGTTACATCTTCAACAACGAGAAGGCGATCGCGAGGAGGTCGGGCTTCATCGCCCTCACCGACCGCCAGCTGAAGAAGGCCCGCTACCAGTACCTGCAGGCTCTCAGGTCGAACAACACCTAACTGGGCTGGACGCGTATCGACGTCCGTCGATGGAATTGACGGACGTCGATAACGTCTAGGCGGGCGCCAGCAAATGCCGCCGCGTTTGCCACCGGCGCGCCGAGAACGCGATCGCCGCGATCGCCGCCGCCAGCACGAAGACGACGAAGTCGCCGGCGGGTAGCCGGGTGACGAGCTCCATCGCCGCACCGACGGCCGCCGCGCACGGGATCGTCATCACCCAGGCCACGACGATCGTTCCGGCGACGCCCCACCGGACGGCCGAGAGGCGCCTGGAGGCGCCGGCGCCCATGACGCAGCCGGAGATCGTGTGCGTCGTCGAGACCGGGAAGCCGTAGTGCGCAGTCGTGAAGAGAATCGCCGCGCAGGCGGTCTGGGCGGAGAAGCCTTGCGGCGGGTCGAGCTTCGCGATCCGCGTGCCCAGCGTCTTGATGATCCGCCAGCCGCCGGCGTAGGTGCCGAGACCCATCGCGAGCGCGGCGCTGAGGATCACCCAGAAAGGCGGGTCGGAGTCGGGCGCGAGATGGCCGCTGGCGATCAGCGCCAGCGCGATGATCCCCATCGTCTTCTGCGCGTCGTTCGTGCCGTGCGTGAACGCGACGAAGCCGCCGGAGACGAGCTGGAAGCGGCGGAAGACACGGTTGATGGTGCCGGGTGCCCGATGCCTGATGATCCAGGTGATCGCGAGCATCAGCGCAGCCGCGATGACGATCCCGGCGAACGGCGCGAGCAGCGACGGGATCAGGACCTTCTCCTTCAGGCCGCCCCACTTGACCACGTCCGTACCGGAGGCGGCGATCGCCGAGCCGAGGATGCCGCCGATCAGCGCGTGACTCGAGCTCGAGGGCAGGCCCATGTACCAGGTGATCAGGTTCCACGTGATCGCCCCGACGAGGCCGGCGAGGACGACGTCGAGCGTGATCACCTCGGGGATGACGATTCCCTTCGCCACGGTCGCCGCGACCTCGAGCGAGACGAACGCGCCGAGGACGTTCAGGACCGCGGCGCTGATCACGGCCGCGCGCGGCGAAAGCGCCCGCGTCGAGACCGAGGTTGCGATCGAGTTCGCGGTGTCGTGGAAGCCATTCGTGAAGTCGAAGAAGAGCGCGACCGCAACGACGGCCCAGAGCGTCAACTCCAAGGCAGCACCACCTACGCGTTCTTGACGACGATGTTTGCGATCACGTTCGCGGCGTGCTCGGCCGCGTCGATGGCCTTCTCGAGGCCCTCGTAGATGTCCTTCCAGCGGATCACGATCAGCGGGTCGATCCGGTCGTCGCGGAAGAGCGCGGCGACCGCGTCGTGAACGATGCGGTCGCCCTCATCCTCGAAGCGCTTCAGCTCGACGAGTGCGTCCTGGATCCCACGCATGCCCTTGAGCCGTGTCAGCGCGAGCGCGAGCTGCTCGACGGCCTGCACGAGGACGCGGCACTGCTCCTGCACGTGCTTCGTCGTCGACTCGATCCCGTAGAGCTCGAGCAGCGTGGACACCTCCTCGATGTAGTCGACGACGTCGTCGATCGCGGTCGTCAGCTCGTAGATGTCCTCCCGGTCGAACGGCGTGATGTACTGCGTGTTCAGCAGCTGGATCAGCTCGCGCGTGATCTCGTCGCCGGCCGTCTCGATCGCCTTCACGTCGGTCTGGGCAACCGTCGAGTTTGGGTACTCCCGGAAGCGGGTCTCGGCGCTCCGCGCCGCTTCCAGCGCATTCTCCCCGGCGCGAGTGAAGAGGACGTAGAACTCGGTCGTGCGGGGTGTCAGCCGCAGGCGCATCCGGCGGTGTTTACCAGATGTTCACCGTCCGCCGTCGGACACCGTTCACCGCTCCTTCACCGCCCGTGCCTAGACTCGGTGGATGGCAATTCGCGAGACGGTCGAGCGCGAGGTGAAGCTCAGCGCGGGTGAGGCCTTCCGCCTCCCCGAGCTCGGTGGCGAGGCGATCGAGCCTCGCCTCTTCGTCTCGACCTACCACGACACGGCCGACCACCGGCTCGCGCGTCGTGGGATCACGCTTCGGCACCGGCTCGAGAACGGCAAAGCGCTCTGGCAGCTGAAGTTGCCGCAGGGGCGCTCGCGGCTCGAGCTCGAGGCGCCCGGCGCACCCGCCGCACCGCCCGAGGATCTGCTCTCGCTCCTCTCCGGCCATCTCCGGGGCGAGTCGCTCCAGCCGATCGCCCGCTTGCGCACCCGTCGAGAGGGCATCCGCGCCGATGGCGCCGAGATCGTCCACGACTCCGTCGCCGTGCTCGACCACCAGCGGGTCACTCGCAGCTTCGAGGAACTCGAGGTCGAGCTCCTAGACGGGGACGAGAAGACGCTGCGACGGCTCGAGAAGGCGCTTCGCCGCGCCGGCGCCGGCGATGGCGAGAGCCGCCCCAAGGTCTTCCAGGCGCTCGACCTCGACTTGCAGGCCGAGCGCGACGTACCGGTGGAGGACGGATCGCCGGCGGGCACCCTGCGCGCGCAACTCGGGGAGCAGGCCGAGCGCGTGCTCGCGCATGATCCGGGCACACGGCTCGGCACCGACCCCAAGGAGTTGCACCGGATGCGCGTGGCGACGAGGAGGCTGCGCGCCTTCCTCCGGGCGGGAGGCGAGCTCCTCGACCCGGAGTGGGCGGATCCGCTCCGCAGCGAGCTCAGGTGGCTCGGCGGCGTGCTCGGCCCGGTCCGCGACCTCGACGTTCTGATCGACCGTCTCGCAGCGGGTGTCGAAACGCTCGGTTCAGACGGCATCGAGGGGCACAAGCTCGTGCAGACGCTCGAGCGGGAGCGTCGGAGAGCGCGGCGAGTATTGCAGTCGGCGCTCGAGAGTGGCCGCTACTTCGCGCTGCTCGATGCGCTCGACAGGCCCGCCCGAACGGTCGCCGAGGAGCCGACCCTGCCCCAGATCCACGCCGCCGAGCACAAGAAGCTGCGGAAGGCGGTCGGCGCGCTCGGCCCGGGCTCCCCCGACGACGAGCTGCATGAGGCCCGGATCAAGGTCAAGCGCGCCCGCTACGCCGCCGAGCTCCTCGGCGACAGCGGCTACGTGAAGGCGGCGAAGGTGCTGCAGGACGTCCTCGGCGAGCACCAGGACGCGGTCGTCGCCGAGGAGCGGCTGCGTGCTCTCGCAGCGAAGCAGCCGGCCTGGGCGACCGCCGCCGGGCGGCTGATCGAGCGAGAGCGACAGCGTGCGGCGCAGGGCCGCGCGGAGTGGGGTGCAGCGTGGAAGCGGTTGGCGAAGACGGCGTGATCCGCGCCTCAGGGGGCGTGATCGTGCGGGAGGGTCGGGTCGTCGTCGTGCATCGTGCCGAGTACGACGACTGGTCGCTGCCGAAGGGCAAGGCGAACCGGGGCGAGACAGACGAGGCGTGCGCGCTGCGCGAGATCGAGGAGGAGACCGGCCTGCGCTGCGAGCTCGGCGCGGAGCTCTCGACGACGGGCCACCTCGACGTCGAGGGGCGACCGAAGCGCGTTCGCTGGTGGCTGATGACGCCGCTCTCGGGCGAGTTCGAGCCGACCCAGGAGGTCGACGCCCTGCGCTGGGTCACACCGGCGGAAGCGCGTGGGCTGCTGACGTACGAACGCGACGTCGCGCTGCTCGACGACGTGTTCTAAGCGGCGATCCGACGGGAGGCGAGCCGAAGCGCGACGCCCTCGCGAATCCCGCCCCGGGACGGCGTGAAGGGCACGTCGAGGAGCCGCGAGACCTCGGCCAGGATCAGCGTTCCGGCGAGCAGCGTGCGAGCTCGATCGGGTCGGACGCCGAGCTTGGCTGCGCTGACAGCAGCAGTCCGGCCGGAGAGAAGCTCGACGACGCGCTCGAGATCGTCGAGGCCGTACTCGTGCCCGACGACGCGCGCTACCGCGCGGGCGCTGCCACCGGTGGCGAGCGCGCGGTCGGGACGGGGCGGATCGACCGCCGCGAACGCCTCCCTGACGGCCGCCCGCGCCGCGTCGATCTCCGTCGAGGTGGGCGGGTCGCCGGGGAGCAGAGCCGCAGTCAAGCGCAGAGAGCCGAGGTCGACCGAGCGCACCCACGCCGGACCGAGCATGTCTGTGCCGACGACAACTTCGGTCGAGCCGCCGCCGACGTCGCACACCGCGATGACGCCATCGCCCGGCTCGGCTCGTGAGACGGCGCCGGCGAAGGCGAGGCGTCCTTCCTCCTCGGCCGAGACGACGCGCACCTCCCCGGCGGTCGCGCGGCCGATCGCGTCCAGCAGCCGCTGCGGAGAGTCGCCTTGGCGTCCGGGCGCGGTGACCACGGTCTCCAGCTCTCGCACACCGAGCTTCCGGGCGATTCGAGCGAACTCGCGCGTCACGTCGGCGACCTCGTCGAGCTTCGCCCGGCGCACACGTCCGTGGCGGAGAATCTCCTCGCCGAGACCGAGGTGGGCCCGCTCCTCGCGGATCGTCCGGACGTCGT
>JALYRA010000250.1 GCA_030855545.1 Actinomycetota bacterium
ACGAGCTGCTCGAGCTCACGGCCGAGCCGAAGGGCGCGAGCCGTGCGACGTTCGCGACCGTGATCGCGTGCTGTTGCTGCTGCTGCTGCCAAGTCGTCTACATGTAGCGCGTGTTTGCGCGGAGGAGGGATCCATGTTCGAGACACTGACCGCCGAGCTACTCGAGTTGACGGCGGCTCGGAAAGGCGCCGGCGCGGCGTACTTCGCCGAGACGACGAGCTGCTGCTGTTGCTGCTGCAGCATCATCACGAAGCCCCTCTAGAGCGTGGGCGACGAACCATCCATTCCGCTGCTACCGCTGCTGAAGCCGTGGTACCGGCTGCTCGAGACCGCCGACGGGATCGTGCTCGAGCACGGACGGTCCACCGTGGGTTTCGGCGGTGCCGCTGCCACGCAACTGCTCCCGGCGCTGCTGCCGCTCCTCGACGGCGAGCGGACGGTGGATGAGATCGTCGACGTTCTCGGCCGCCCCGTCGAATCGGCGGTCGAGAACGCGCTCGGCCTGCTCGCGCGGCACGCCCTGCTCACCGAGGGGCCGCCGGCCCTCCCGCGCAGCCGGGTCGAAAGAACAGCGATTGCCCTCGCCCAGATGGCGCCTCTGTCTCCTTCCAGGATCGCCGGACGGCTTGCCGAGACACGCGTCCTCGTCGAGGGGGATGCCGGGCTCGCGTCCGCAACCGCCCGGCTGCTGCGCCGCTCCGGAGTGACGGTTCTGCGGTCGGGCGACGAGGCGGCGACGTTCGTCGCGACAGCGGGCCGTGCCGGCGAGCCGCAACTCGACCTCCGCAACGAGCTCGCGCTCGAGCACGGGACGACGTGGCTTCCTTTCGGCTGTTTCGACGGCGCCGCAGCCACGATCGGGCCGCTTGTCGTCCCGGGCGAAACTGCCTGCTACCGCTGCCTCGTCCTTCGGCGCGACGCGAGCAGCGGCTGCACGAGCGAGCTCGTCTCGTTGCGCGCGGTTCCGGTACGCGCGCCGCTCGCTCCGACTCTCGTCACCCTGATCGCTTCGGTCGCCACCGAGCGGATCCTGCGCTGGATCGGATTCGGCGATCCGACGATCCCGGGAACGGTCGCGACGCTGACGACGGTCCCCAGGCTCGGCCTCACCGACGACGTCCTCCTGCGCGCGCCGCGCTGCCCTGCGTGCTCCGGCATCGCGGCGTCGGGTCTTCCCGTTCCCTGGCACGAAGCGCGGTGGGCACAGGCGTGAACGGGCTCGTCGGGGAGATCCCAGCTGCTCTTCGCGCCGTCGTCTCTCCGCGGGTCGGCATCGTGGCCGCCGTCGAGGAGTGCATGGTCGACGTCGACGAGCCGCCGCTCGTCCGCGTCTCCTGCGAACTTGCCGCAACGGAGGAGGTGCTCGGCAGCCGGATCGCGTCCGTTCGCAGCAGCGGAGGCGCGGGCACGTCGGTCGGCCAGGCCGCCGGAGGCGCGATCGGCGAGGCGATCGAGCGCTATTCCGCCGGCTTCGTCCCGCTCGAGCGCCTGGTAACAGCGACCGCCGCCGAGCTCGGCCCGCTCGCCACCGACCCTGACGCCTACGGGTTGTTCGCCGACTCCCAATACGACCGGCGCGGCTTTCCGTACTCGCGCTTCACGCGGACGACCCGCTTGCCGTGGGTCGAGGCCCTCGAGCTCGGTACCGGACGGCGAACGTGGGTACCGGCCGAGCTCGTCTATCTCGAGGACGTCGGTCGACCCGACTGCGAGCGTATCGGCTACGCGACGAGCAACGGGCTCGCTTGTGCGGCCACACCGGAGGAGGCGCTCGAACGCGCGCTGCTCGAGTTGCTCGAGCGAGACGCCTTCATGGTCGCGTGGTGGCGCCGCTGCTCGCCGCCACGGCTCGACTGGGCGGAGAACGAGTGGATGGTCGCCGCCGACGAGCGCTACTTCCAACCGCCCGGCCTCGACTACGCCGCACTCGACCTCTCGTCTGTTCACGGGGTTCCGATCGTCGCGGCGGTCGTCCGGGGCTCACCGGGCTCCGGAGCAGCCCTCGGCGTGGGCGCTGCCGCGGCTCCTCGGGTAGAGGATGCCTGGTGGCGTGCGCTGGCCGAGGCGTATGCCAGCCGGTCGGCATGCCGCAAGCTTCGTCTTCTCGACCCGAGCCGGCAGTACGCCGCGGACGGCTCCGATGTCGCCTGCTTCGAGGACCACATCTGCTTCTACGGCGACGACGCACGAGCCGAGCTCGCCGCGTTCCTCTGGTCGAATGCCGAGACCCGGTCCGCCCGAGATGTTCCGCGTCTGTCTGCGAACAGCGGCGAGCGGCTCGACCAGATCGTCGCCGCGATCGGACGCGCCGGCTCCGCGGCGTTCGCCGTCGACGTCACTGCACCCGACGTCGCGGCGTTGGGGCTGCATGTGATTCGGGCGGTCGCCCCCGGCCTCTGCCCGCTCGACGCGGTTCACGCCGCGCGCTTCCTGGGCTCCAAACGTCTCGTCACTCGGTCCGAAATGGACACCTTGACGTGCAGCATCCGGGGCGTCGACGATCTCAACCAGCTGCCGCACCCGTTCCCATGAGCCAGCAGATGCCGACAGTGCAGTTCGCCTCGTTCGCCTACGGAAGCTCACGCTCGGCGGAGGATGCTGCCGAGGACTACCACGAGGCCGCGAAGCTGTATCCCAGCTTCGCGGCTCGTCAGCTCGCGCTCTCGGCAAGCCCGACCCTTGCCGACTCGATGCGGCGCTCGAGCCGGCGCCACCCCCACCGACCACGAGTGCAACTGCCCCTGGCCCCGCCGAGCGATGCGCGACTCGACGAGATGCTTTCCTCCCGTCGCTCGCGGGCTCCACAGCCAGGGTCGCAGCTCGAGCTCGTCGACATCGCCACGCTTGCCTCGGCGTACGAATCGGATCCAGCCACCGGACTCCGCGCCGTCCCATCCGGAGGGGCGCTCTACCCGCTCGAGCTGTACCTCCTCGCCAACCGGATCTCCGGCGTCGAGGCGGGGACATACCACCTCGATCCGTTCGATCGCGCGCTCGAGCTGCTCGCCTCGGGCCGGCCTGACCTCGGTGGCGTCTTCGTCGATGCCTCGATCGCCGACAACGCCGCGGCCATCGCCGTCCTGACGGGGGTCTTTTGCCGTTCACGGTGCAAGTACGGCCTCCGGGGCTACCGCTTTGCGCTCCTGGAAGCAGGCCATGTGATGCAGGCGATCGCCCTTCTGGCGACGGCGATCGGCGTCGATGCGCTCCCGCTCGGAGGCTTCTACGACGCCCGACTCGACCGCCTCGTGCGCGCGAACGGCGTCGACGAGTCGGTGCTCTATGCCGTCGCTCTGGGAAGGCACCCGGCATGAGTGGCCGCTCGCTTTGGCTGCGGGTCGCGATCGGACTGACCGTGGCCGGTGCCACCGTGCTCGCCGCGCCGGTGCCTCCCCCCACCGACCCGCGTGTCGGAACCGGGACTGCCGCTCTGCTGGGAGTTCCGCTCGGCGTCCTCCTCTTCTGCCTCCTCGCAAGGGCGCGTCCACGACTCCCACGGAGCGGGGAGCTCACCCGCGCCCAGTTCGGCTTCCTGCTCGCGTGGGCCTGGGTCGAGGAGATGGTCTGGCGCCGGCTCCTGCTGGCGGCGGTGGCACTTGTCGCTGGTCTCGCGACCGGGCTTGTCGCTGCGACTGCGCTCTTCGCGTTCGCACACGCAGAAGGTCGCACATCGCATCTCCTCACAGGTGCGGCATTCGGCACCGCCTTCGTCGCGACCGGGCGACTGGCTGCGGCCGTCGCCACGCACGCCGTCTACAACGTGCTCGTCGCGGGATCGCGGGCGGCGCGGGGTGCCCCGTGAGCGGAGCGGTCGCGGCGCTCGACCACGCTACGAAGCGCTTTGGCAAGACGACAGCGTTGGACGACGTCTCCTTCGAGATTCAGCGCGGGTCCGTCGTCGCGCTGCTCGGGGCAAACGGAGCGGGAAAAACGACCGCGCTGTCGCTCCTGCTCGGACTGCGGCGGCCCGACACGGGTGTCGCGAGCCTGTTCGGGCGAGATCCGCGCCTGCCCGAAACCCGTGCGCGGCTGGGGTCGACGCCGCAGGAGAGCGGCTTTCCACCGACGCTACGCGTCCAGGAGCTTCTCGAGCTCGTCGCGGCCCATTACGACGAGCCGGCGGACGTTCCGGAGCTCCGCCGACGGTTCCTCCTCGACGAGGTCGGGGGGCGGCAGACCGGCGGGCTTTCCGGGGGGCAGCGACGGCGACTTGCTCTCGCGCTCGCGCTGGTGGGCTCGCCCGAGCTACTCGTGCTCGACGAGCCCACCACGGGCCTCGACGTCGAATCGCGGGAAGCAACCTGGACTGCGCTGCGCGCGTTCGTCTCGGACGGCGGCACGATCCTGCTCACGACGCACTACCTCGAGGAGGCTCAGGCGCTCGCGTCCGCGATCGTTGTGATCGACCGGGGCCGCGTCGTCACGGACGGGAACGTCGACGATATCCGTGCTCGAGTGGGAGTTGGGAGGGTTCGCTTCGCCTCGGAGCCGCTCGCCACCGCGTACGACGGGATGACCGACGACGGCGCCATGGTCACGATCGAGACGCCGGACCCCACCGCAACCGTTCGCGCACTCGTGCTGGCAGGAGCCCGCCTCGACGGCCTCACTGTCGAGCAGCTGCCGCTCGAGGACATGCTTCGCCGAATCTCGACGGAGCCGACATGAAGCTCGCCTTCCTTCACGCGCGAGCGTCGAGCCTCGAGCTGATTCGACTGCCGGCGTTCGCCGTGCCCACGATCGGCTTCCCGAGCCTCTTCTTTCTCTTCTTCGCAGTTCCGGGCTTCGGCGCCGACGAACCCGCGCTCGCGACCGCCATGTACGCCGGCTTCGCCGTGCTCGGCGTCGCCTTCTTCCAGTTCGGGGTCGGAATTGCCGTAGACCGAGCCACCCCGTGGGAGCGCTACCTCCGCACGCTGCCGCTCGCACCGACAACGCGCTTCGCCGGTCGGCTTCTCTCGGCACTCGCGTTCGGCAGCGTCGCCGCGGCGGCCGTCGTGATCGTGGGGCTGGTGGCGCTGTCACCACAGCTGCCTGCAGCTTCCTGGGCGCGGCTCGCCATCTCCCTCCTCATCGGATCGATCCCATTCGCTCTCCTCGGAATCGCGCTCGGCTACCTCGCGAGCCCTCGCGGCGCGCTGCCGATCGCCAACGTCGTGTACCTCGGTCTGTCGTATGCAGGCGGATTGTGGACGGGGCCGGAGGCGCTACCGGCGAGCGTCGAGCGCTTCTCCGTCGCTCTGCCGACGCGGGCCTATGCCGACGTACTCGCAGGCAGCTCGCTCGGCGTCGGCGTTCCGATGCGAGCCTGGCTCGTCCTCGTCGCCTACGCGATCGCCGCGGGTTGGCTGGCCGTGTGGGCATACCGTCGCGACGAGGGACAGCGGTTCCGATGACGCTAAAGTCGGCGACGACCCCTGCCGATTTCGTGTGACTGTGGGCGTGCGGATCCTCGGTTTCGTCGTCATCCTCGTCGTGCTCGGCGCGTCGGCCTACACCTTCGTCGGGAAGGCGCGCTCCGGCAAGCTCGACCCGGTCTCGCAGGTCGACGCGGCTGCATCGCGCGGCGAGCTCGCGAGCGCGCAGTACGTGCTCGGCATCGTCTCCGGGCAGCTCGCCCAGACAAAGGTTCTCAGCGGCAGCTACGGCGGGGTGCTCGAGTTCGACAAGTTCCCGCTCGTGACGCTCGTGCGCGCCGACGAGAGCTCCTACTGCCTCGAGTTCGAGAAGTCGCACAC
>JALYRA010000257.1 GCA_030855545.1 Actinomycetota bacterium
ACGTCAACGACGTCTGGCGTGTCTCGATGAGTCCCGGGACGACGTACCGGATCGGGTTCTCGTCTTCCTCGTCCTCGTGTCCAGCGGTCTTCCTGCGCGCTCGCCGCAACGTCGAGCGCCAGCTCGCCGTGCTGCCCTGCCGCGGCTACACCACGTTCACGCCCGGGCCTGACGGCGCCGGGGAGTACATCCTGGAGGTCGTCGCGGGCGGCGAGGCGGCCGCGCAGGGATACCGGCTCCTGTTCGCGCCGGCGGCTGCGGACGATCTCGGCGTCGGCATCGAGCTCCGCAACCGGGTGAAGGCACGCGCGTCGCTCGATCCTGCCCGGCTCGACGTCCGCGACCTCTACCACTTCGACGTGGAGCGGCGTGGAGACGTCCGGCTGGACGTCACGAGCGGTCTTCGGTTCGAGCTCGTGCGCGATGACGGGCAGCGACTCGGCTCGCATGCGTCGCTGCGCCGCCTCCTCGAGCCGGGTCGCTACGTCGTGGCCGTGACCGCGAGCGTCGGCGACCCGGGAACCCGCTACGAGTTGTCGCTGCTGATCCGGGAGATCACGTCGACGACGCTACGGCTCGCGTCCGCGACGGTCGCACCGGGCAGCGCTGTGACACTCCGGCCCGAGGTCGCGAACGCCTCCGGCGGCACGGTCGAGATCCAGATCGACCGCTTCGACCCGCTGACCGGCTGGCACTTCAACCGGCTCCTGCGCGTCCAGGCCGGTGGCAGCACGACCTGGGCCCCGCCTGCGGAAGGCCGGTGGCGGCTCCGAGCCACGTACAAGGGGACGATCGAGGCGAGCCCGAGCCGGAGCGGCTACGCGCACCTCACGGTGAAGCGGGTGAGCTAGCGCGTCGGGGTCTCGTCCGACGAGCGACCGGCAACGAGCGCGGTCGGGCAGACCCAGTACCTGATCGCGTCGCGCATCCCGGCTTTTTGGCACGAATCGCGGGAGAGATCCGGGTAGCCGGTCATCTCTCCCGCGCTGCAGGCGAGCCACTGGCCACCGTTCGGCGCGGGAGCTGCGAGGACCGAGCACGAGCCGAACAGGCCGGTGCGGTCGAGGACGTGCTCGCTTCTCGCGAAGGCGAGGAGGCTGGCGATCACGGCTGCGGCGACGAAGACTCGGGACATGGGGGGTCCGACCCGCCGCAGGTGGGATCGCTTCTCAGTATCGGTCCGCGCGCACCGATTCGCCATCCCCCGTTCGAGTCGTACGATGCCCACCGTGATCGATCCGCTCGAGCGTTGGCGTGGTCTCGGACTGCCCGACAAGCCGGACTATGCAGGCCTGCTCACGTTTGGCGGGATGCCGTACACCCAGGACGCGGCCGAGCTCGCCGGCGTGGACGTCGCGATCGTCGGTGCGCCGACGGACGACCTCGTCTCCGACCGTCCGGGAACGCGCTTTGCCCCGCGTGCGATCCGCGCCGCCGGCTGCCCTCCGGGACCGCACCTCGAGGCGGGGATCGACGCCTTCGCGGAGTTGCGGGTCGTCGACTTCGGCGATGCGCCGGTCATACCCGCTGATCCGGAGCGGACGCATGCAGCGATCGAGGCTCTCGTCGGCGAGGTCGTTGACGCCGGCGTCCTCCCGATCGTGCTCGGTGGAGACCATTCGGTCTCCGAACCGAACGTCCGCGCGGTCGCGACGCGCAGCGGTCCGGTCGGCCTCGTCCACTTCGACACGCACACCGATACCGGCCGCGAGGTCTTCGGCGCCGAGCGCTCGCACGGGACGCCGATGTTCCGGCTCGTCGAGCAGGGTCACGTCGACCCGAGCCGCTACGTCCAGATCGGCCTCCGCGGCTACTGGCCCGGTGAGGCCGAGTTCGGCTGGCAGCGGGAGCGGGGAATCACGTCATTCTTCATGCACGACGTCTGCGAGCGGGGCATCGACGCGATCGTGGCGCAGGCGCTCGAGCTCGTCGGCGCCGGCCCAACCTTCCTGACGGTCGACGTCGACGTGCTCGACCCCGCGTTCGCGCCGGGAACGGGAACACCGGAGCCCGGAGGGATGACCGCGGGCGACCTGCTCCGCGCCTGCCGCATGGTCGCGGCCGGGGCAAACCTCGTGGGCGCGGACGTGGTCGAGGTGCTGCCGACCGCGATCGGCTCCGCGGACGTGACGGCGCTCGTCGCCGACCGGCTCGTGCGCGAGATCCTGACCGGGCTCGCGCTCAGCCGTCGCTGAGCCGTTGTGTCCAGGTGTCGCGCGCTGCCCGTCCCTCCGGCGTCGCGAGGAAGTGCTCGAGCGGAACGTGCAGGAAGGCGCCGTCCGCCTCTGCCAGCAGCTCGTCGCCGTCTCGCAGCTCGCCGGAGATCTCGATCCGGCGGCCGCGTTCGGCGTCGACGCGGGCCGTCACTCGCAGCGGCTTTCCGATCGGCGCCGGCTTGCGGTAGCGGATCGCGAACCTCGCCGTCACCGCCGGGAACCGGTGCCAGGTGGCGAGGAGCCCGCAGGCCTCGTCGAGCGCCGCCCCGACGATCCCGCCGTGGGCGATCCCCGGTCCGCCCTGGTGGTGCGGCCCGAACGTGACCTCCGCTGCGTACTCCGCGGCTCCTTCCTCGTCCGGAAGCGCGAGGCGCAGCCCGAAGTCGTGGTCGCCGCAGCCGAAGCAGGACGGATCGTGATGCGGGGGAATCCGCGGAGCGCTCAGGCGGCGAACGGAAGCTCGATCTCGGAGACGTCGAGACCGAGGCTCGAGGCCATTCGGATTCCGTCCATGACGTCTTCCTGCAACCGCCTGATGTCGGTCTCGCGCATGACGTTGCCGATCCACGCGCGCTCCTTCGGCCGCCAGAGGGCGTGCTCGACGAAGATCGGCAGCAGCTGGTTCGCCGCCTTGATCAGCCGATCCTTCGTCTTCTTCGACGCGCCCTCGAGCAGGATCCGCTCGTAGGCGACACCGGCGCTGTGGTGAATGCCGTCGTCGATCGTGAGCCGGTTGCAGACGTCTTCGAGCACCGTGCCCCGGGAGGAGCGGGCGATCAGGCGGAAGCGGGGGATGATCAGCCGCTCGAAGAAGACCTGCATCTGGAAGACCTTCTCCTCGAGCGTCTCCGCGTTCAGCGTCATCTTCACGAGCTCGTCGAGGTGCGGGTCGCGCTCGGCGACGCCGCCCGCCTCGTTCGCGAGCTTCAGCCATGCCTCGACGTGCCGGGCCTCGTCCTGCACCATCGTCGAGTAGTAGAGCTTCGCCTCGGGATGCGGGGCCAGGTTCAGCAGCTGGCCGGCCATCATCACGGCGAGCTCGTCGGCCTGGAGCTGCTGCGTGATCACGGAGCGCCACACGGCCCGGCGCCGCTCTTTCTTCTCTGGGGAGGCGCCGGCGCGCGTCTCGGGGATCGGAGGGACGTCGCCCCACGGCAGGTCTCGTACCTGCCACTCCTGCTTCTTCGCGAGTTCGTAGAAGCGGAGGACGCCGCGGGCCTTCTGGTCGTGGGCGGCATCGTCGGCGGCCGCGCGCTCCGCCTCGATCAGCGGCTCGTAGGTGGCGTCGGCGTTGATCGGCTCCTCGGCTGGCTCGACGGTCATTGTGAACAGGATATCTCCGTTAGCGCATCCCCCCGCGCTCGTGATGGGCCCGGAAGAAGTTCTCGGAGCCGGCAGTTGCCATCGCCGCGGAGGCGGAGATCTCGAGCGCAAGCGCGGCTGCGGCAACGATCTGGGCGAAGCGGTGCACCTTGCCGGCGCCGGCGCAGTCGAGCAGCGCGAGCCAGGAGCGGGCGTAGGGGAGAGTCGTGCCACCGCCCACGGTGCCGACCTCGAGCCCCGGGAAGCGGATCGC
>JALYRA010000270.1 GCA_030855545.1 Actinomycetota bacterium
GCCGCAGAGCGCGAGCTGCGTGGTACGGCGCGCCGCCGATCCGCGGCCGGCCGCCGTCGATCGTGTCGCGCGAGAGGTTCCCGATCACCGCGATGTCTCGCATCGCGGCTTACTCTAGAAGCGGCGCTTGCCGAGTGTTGCGATCGCGTAGGCCAGCACGAAGGTGACGACGAAGCTCGGCAGGGTCGCTCCGATGCCGAAGTCAGGCGGCTCGCCGATCGCATCCGTCCACCACGTCGGTCCGACGGGGTGCAGCCACTGATAGAGCCCAAAGCCTGCGATCCAGGCCGCGATCATGCCCCAGCGCGCTGTCGGCGCCCGGAAGACGTCGTCCTCGCCGTAGCTCGCGCCGGCGGCGAGCCAGTCCGCGAGCTGCACGCCGAAGAGCGGCACGAAGAACGAGCCGAGCAGGATCAGGAAGCTCTCGTAGGAGAGCAGGTCGATCGTCAGCGCGCCCAGTGTCGCGGCGGCGGCGACGCCGACGATCAGCGCTCGCTGCGGCACGCGCGGCGTCAGGTTCTGGATCGAGACGGCGGTCGAGTAGACGTTGGCGAACGCCTCGTCGGTCTCGTCGACCGTGACCGCGAGCAGGGCCAGGATCGCTCCGATTCCCCCTGCGGCGACAGCGACCGGTAGCGCCGCCGCATCGGTGATGTCGCGCGAGAAATAGAGCACCGCCCCGAGCAGCCACATCCACATGCTGGCGACGAAGTAGCCGCTGCTCGTCCCCCAGAACGCGGCGCGGCGCGTGCGGCTGAACCGTGTGTAATCGGCCGCGAGCGGGATCCAGGAGACCGTGATCGCGACGACGACGTCGGCTGCCTCGAGCACCGACCAACCTCCCTCGCCGTCGCGCTCCCAGAGATCGCCGAAGCCGGAGCCGTCGAGCGCCCAGTAGGTCAGGTAGATGAGCGATGCGAGCACCGCCCAGACCGCGAACTTGCGGACGAACTTCCGCACGAAGTCGATCGGACCGAGCAGCGCGAGCATGAGTGCGACGCCGCCGAAGAGCAGCGTCCAGAGCCACTGGGCCCGGAAGCCGAAGAGCTCGTCGGAGAGGGCGGCGACCGCGGTCGCGATGATCAGCAGCTCGAAGATCGCGAAGCCGATGCACTGCGCGGCGTTGAGGACAGTCGGGCCCCACGAGCCGCGCCCGCCGAGCGGAGCCCGCATCAGCACCATCGCCGGCACGCGCGCATCGGCGCCGATCATCCCCGCGAGGCCGAGCATCCCGTTTCCGATCACGCTGCCGATCAGGATCGCGAGGAAGGCCTCCGGGAGCGCCAGCCCGGGAACGAAGATCGTCGCTGCGACGAGCACGAGCAGCGAGACGCCGAGATTCCCCCAGAGCAGGCCGAGATCGAGCGGGCCGAGCACGCGGAGCCGCGGCGGGACGGGGTCGATGCCCCAGGCGGGTGTCTGCTCCATGCGGTGTCGCCTCCCTTCGCCGGCATGACCCGGATCAGGTTCTGCGGGTGTGATCTCAGCCCTCGTCGAAGGCACCCCGGATGCGCCACTGTAACGACACGGGACGCCTCGCGGCGTCCCGTTCGTCCCCTCCCCAAATTCCCGGCGCGGCGACCCCTCCGCGCCAGGTCGGGCAGAGTAGCCCCCTTTCCCAAAATGTCAATTGCAAATGGGAATCAGGCAGCGAGCAGGCGGCGCAGGACGAACGGGAGGATGCCGCCATGGCGCAGATACTCGCGCTCCCGCGGGGTGTCGAGGCGCACCCGAGCGGTGAACGTCTTGTCGTCGGCGCGAACCGTGACCTCGCGCGCCGCCCCGTTTTCGATCCCCTCGATCGCGAACGTCTCCTTGCCGGTGAGGCCGAGCGAGGTGGGTGTCTCGCCGTCGTTGAACTGGAGCGGCAGGATCCCCATCATCAGCAGGTTCGAGCGGTGGATGCGCTCGTAGCTCTCCGCGATCACGGCCTTGACGCCGAGCAGGTTCGGGCCCTTGGCCGCCCAGTCGCGTGAGGAGCCGGAGCCGTACTCCTTGCCCGCGACGACGACGAGCGGCGTGCCCTCGCCGAGGTAGCGCTTCGACGTCTCGAAGATCGTCATCTCCTCGCCGGAGGGGACGTGCACCGTCCAGGTTCCCTCCGAGCCGGGGGCGAGCAGATTGCGGAGGCGCACGTTCGCGAACGTGCCGCGCAGCATCACCTCGTGGTTGCCGCGCCGCGAGCCGTAGGAGTTGAAGCTCGCGCGCTCGACGCCGTGCTCGACGAGGTACGCGCCGGCCGGCGAGTCGGCCTTGATCGAGCCGGCCGGCGAGATGTGGTCGGTCGTGACCGAGTCGCCGAGCATGACGAGCACGCGGGCGCCGGCGATGTCCTCGAACGTGCCCGGCGCGGCGGGCATCTCGTCGAAGTACGGCGGCAGGCGGACGTACGTCGAGTCGGGATCCCAGGCGAAGAGCTCGCCTTCCGGAACGGGCAGGTCGCGCCACTGCTCGTCGCCGGTGAAGACGTCGGCGTAGGTCGAGACGAACATCTCCTCCGCGATCGCGCTTCTCATCGTCTCCTGCACGTCGTGCGAGGTGGGCCAGATGTCGCGCAGGAAGACGTCGCCACCGTCGCCGTCCTGGCCGAGGGGTTCGTTGACGAGGTCGATGTCCATCCGGCCGGCGAGCGCGTAGGCGACGACGAGCGGTGGCGAGGCGAGATAGTTCGCCTTCACCTCCGGGTGGATGCGCGCCTCGAAGTTGCGGTTGCCTGAGAGGACGGAGCAGACGACGAGGTCGCCGTCGCCGACCGCCTTCGAGATCGCTTCCGGCAGCGGCCCCGAGTTCCCGATGCACGTCGTGCAGCCGTAGCCGACGGTGTGGAAGCCGAGTTGCTCGAGGTAGGGGGTCAGGCCAGACTTGTCGTAGTACTTGGTCACGACCTTCGAGCCGGGCGCGAGGCTCGACTTCACCCAGGGGCGGCGTGTGAGACCGCGCTCGACCGCCTTCTTCGCGAGCAGACCGGCGGCGATCATCACGGCCGGGTTGGATGTGTTCGTGCAGGAGGTGATCGCGGTGATGACGACGCTGCCGTGCTCGACGTAGTAGTCCTCGCCCTCGACCTGGACGCGGTGGCGCTCCGGGTCGGCGACGGAGACCGGCGTCGCGTCGGGCTCGGGCTCCGGTGTGCCGCCGGGCGCCTGCTCGCTCGTCGGGTCGCTCGCGGGGAAGGTGTCGGCGACGGCCTTGTCGGCGCTCCCGTTCGTCAGCAGCGGGTCGACTCCGAACGTGCCGAGCGAGTCGAGGAAGGCGGTCTTGGCATGCGAGAGCGGGATCCGGTCCTGCGGCCGGCGCGGCCCGGCAAGGCTCGGCTCGACGGTGGAGAGATCGAGCTCGACGATGTGCGTGTAGGTCGGCTCCTCCTCGGGGTCGTGCCAGAGGAGGTTCTCCTTGCAGTACGCCTCGACGAGCGCGATCAGGTCGGACGGCCTACCGGTGAGACGGAGGTAGTCGAGCGTGTGCTCGTCGACGGGAAAGAAGCCGCACGTGGCGCCGTACTCCGGCGACATGTTCCCGATCGTGGCGCGGTCGGCGAGCGGCAGGGCGGCGAGGCCGTGGCCGAAGTACTCGACGAACTTCCCGACGACGCCGGTCTGGCGCAGAATCTCGGTCACGGTCAGCACGAGGTCGGTCGCGGTCGCGCCCTCGGGCAGCTCCCCGGTCAGCTTGAAGCCGACGACCTGGGGGACGAGCATCGAGAGCGGCTCGCCGAGCATCGCGGCCTCGGCCTCGATCCCACCGACGCCCCAGCCGAGGACGCCGAGGCCGTTCACCATCGTCGTGTGCGAGTCGGTGCCGACGAGCGTGTCGGGGAAAGCCACGCCGTCGCGCTCCTCGATCACGCGGGCGAGGTACTCGAGGTTGACCTGGTGGACGATCCCGGTTCCCGGCGGGACGACCTTGAAGTCGCGGAAGGCCTTCTGGCCCCAGCGGAGGAAGGCGTAGCGCTCGACGTTCCGTTCGAACTCGAGCTCGACGTTGCGGGCGAAGGCGCCGCGCGTGCCGAAGACATCGACCTGGACGGAGTGGTCGATCACGAGCTCGACCGGGATCAGCGGGTTGATCTTCTCCGGGTCTCCGCCGAAGTCGGCCATCGCGTTTCGCATCGCCGCGAGGTCGACGACGGCCGGGACGCCGGTGAAGTCCTGGAGCAGGACGCGCGCCGGCGCGAAGGCGATCTCGTTGCTCGGCTCGTCCGTCGCGACCCACCCGGCGACAGCCTCGACGTCCTCGCGCGAGCCGTTCCGGAGCACGTTCTCGAGCAGGATTCGGAGCGTGTACGGAAGTCGCGCGACGTCCCACTGCTGCTGGAGTGCGTCGAGCCGGTGGATCTGGAACGTGCGGTCGCCGACGGCGAGCGTGGAACGTGCGTTGAGCTCGTCGGCCATGCCTCGAATCTATCGAAGAGCCGTTGGCCGGGCCGTTTCGGACATGTCTGGGGTCAGACCCCGGCCACGTCCGTTTCAGCCGAGCTGCGGCTGGAGCTCCTGCTCCCAGAAGCCGAAGAAGCCCTCCTGGTCAGGGCCGATCTGGTGGAGCGCGATCCGGTCGAAGCCGGCCTTCGCCCACTTCTCGATCTCCGCCAGCACCGGCGCCGGGTCGGGGCCGCAGGGAACGCCTTCCGTCGCCATCTCGATCGTGACCGACTCCGCGAGGGCGTCGAAGTCGGACGGACGCGGCAACTCCTGGTTGATCGTGCCGCCGAGGCCGCTGTGACGCCAGAGCTCGAAGACGGTCTGCTTCGCCTTCTCCTCGTCCTTCGCCCAGCAGAGCTTGACCTGGCCGTACCGCGGCCCGTCGCCGCCGGCGCTCTCGTAGTGCCCGACGGTCTCCTCGTTCGGCTCGGTCGAGACGAGGCCGTCGCCGGCGCGTCCGGCGAGCTCGGCCGCCTTCGGCTTCGAGGCGGCGACGGCGATCGGGATCGGCTTGTCCGGCAGCGTGAAGAGCTGTGCGTGATCGACCGTGTAATGCGTGCCCCGATGCGTCTGCTCGCCGCCCTGCCAGAGCAGCCTCATCACCTCGATTGCCTCCTCCAGCATCTCGATGCGTTCGTCGGGCGCCGGCCAGCGGTCGCCGAGCACATGCTCATTCAGGTTCTCGCCCGTGCCGATGCCGAGCGTGAAGCGCCCAGGCATCATCGCGCCGATCGTTGCCGCCGCCTGCGCGATGATCGCCGGGTGCGTGCGGATCATCGGGCACGTCACGCCGGTGGCGACCTCGATCCGCTCGGTTGCCTGCGCAATCCCGCCGAGCACGCTCCAGACGAACGGGCTCTGCCCTTGCGCCTCGATCCAGGGGTGGAAGTGGTCGGAGATCATCGCGAACGAGAAGCCGAGCTCCTCCGCGCGCGCCGTGCTCCGAACGAGGTCGAGCGGCGGATGCTCCTCGGAGGAGAGCCAGTAGCCGAGCTCGGTCATGCGGCGCTCCTACCGCGCCCGAGCGGCGCCGAAACTAGCGCAGCCGGCTGAGCGGGATGAGCGTCGCCGGGCCGACGTTGCCGCCGCGGTCGACGGCTGTAATCGAGACCGGTGCACGGAGCCGCGCGCGCGAGATCGTCACGGTGGGCTTCGTCAGGGTCAGCGTCCGCGTCCCGATGCGGACGCGGTAGCCGCGGATGCCTCCCGCGTCGCGGACCGAGCTCCAGGAGACCGCCACAGACCGGGTCGCCTTCCTGATCGCGATGCCGCGGATTGCGGGCGGTCGCACCGTGTCGCGGATGAGCCGCCCTTGCCCGTCGACGATGCCGACTCCCTCGCGGAAGCGCACGCTCGCCGGCGCGCTCAAACGCCCGACCGCGTCGACCGCCCGGACGCTGTAGAGGGTGGTGGCGCCGGCGTTCGGGCTGAGTAGGAATGACGTGGTCACGATTTCGCGCAGGAAGACGCCCTCCTGGTAGACGCGGTAGGAGATCGGCCCGACGTCGTCGGTTGACGGTTGCCACGTGAACCGCGTCGCGCCGCTCGAGTCGTCGCCGGCGCGAAGCGAAGTCGGAGTGGTAGGGGCGGCTCGATCAGGCGAGACGAGCGGCTCGAGGAAGAACGAATCCTGCACGTCCCGCCAGGTTCCGGAGTGGCCGTAGTAGTCATTCCGCCCGGCGTCGAGCACGTTCTCGTCGAGCTCGTCGGCGTTGAGCGAGGCGGTCAGCAAGTCGTTCCCCACATCGCAGACGTGGCCGTCGTTGCAGTGGTTCGGCGCGCGGTCGGACACCGCGCCGAAGACGTGAAGGAGCTCGTGCACGGCGACGATCGGGCGCAGCGAGTCGCTCGTCCCTGCGGTGCACGAGTCGAGGTAGACGACGGCGAGTCCGGGGAGTCCGAAGCTGCCGCCCGGAGCGCCCTGGCCGCAAACGCGGTCATTCCCGACCTGCCCGGTTGAGCCGTCGAAGTAGACGAGGTAGCTCTTCTCCGGCTCGCGAAAGCCGATCTCGGACGCGAGCAGCAGGCGGAGCGTCTGGAACGCGCGCGAGATCCCGCCAATTCCCTGTGGCAGTTCCACGCTCGTGATGTCCAGCGCGCCGAACGGGGTCGAGCACCCGGGTGCCGGGAAGAGGTCGAAGCGGAACGAGCGCGTCGGATCCTCGCGGCGCAGGAACGCGTCGATTGCCGCCGCGTCGCCGACGATGCGCGGCGCCCAGTCGGCGAAGCGGTCCGGCGCGCCGGCCGCTCGGACGTAGGCGACGTGGATGGAGAAGGCCTGCACGGTGTCCGGCAGGCGATCGGTACCGGAAGCGGACGTGCCGCACCAGGGCATCGGCGTCGAGGCGTGAGCGGGCGCGGCCGCGACGAGCGCGACGAAGGCTGCCAGTGTTGCGAGCCCGAGCTTCACGCCCGAAAGGTACTTGGAAGACGTAAAAACGGAGTAAGAATCTCAGGGGCGGAAGCGGCTGAACGCGCGCTCGGTCCATGTCTCGCGCTCGGGGTCGAAGTGCCCCGCCATCGCGGCGCCATACGGCTCGGCAACTCGGCGGGAGTACGCCGCGAACCCTTCCTCCCGCAGCGGCTTCCAGTCCTGGCGGTAGGGCGCGACAAGGTGCTCTCGCCCGACATTGCGCGCGGAGAGAAGGAACGCGAGACCCATCCCGGCTGAGACCGCGAGCAGCGGGCGCCGCTCTCGCGCCGCTGCGCGCTGGAGCCCGTCGTAGAGCGCCGCGAGCTCCTGGGGCGACGGAAGCTCCTCCGCGCTCGAGCGCAACTCCGCGAACGACGCGCGCAGCTCGGCGAGCTCGAGCGGCGGCAGGTCGACCATGCGCGCCGTCGTTCCCGAAGCGCCTTCGAGCGCCGCGAGCACGTCGTCGACCGTGTCGAGCTGCGCCTGTTCGGAAAGCACGTTCGCCAGCTTCAGCTCCGACACGAGTGCTTCGAGGTAGACGCGCGAGCCATGTGAGATGTCAGAGGCCGCTGCGAGTAGCCAGAGCGGCGAGAAACCGAAGGCAGCGATCGAGCCGAACTCGACGACGTTTCCGGCCGTCTTGCGTTTGAGCAGGTCGCCGGGGTCGAGCTGGCCGGCTGGCGTCGCGCGCTCGACGTCGCCGACGAGCTCGATCGCGATCCGCAGCATGTTCTTCGCCGTCGCTTCGTAGAACCGCGAGCGGCGGGCGAAGCGCGGCAGCACGACCTCCGCCGTCTCGTGCACCGCGCCACCGAGCCCGGCCACGAGCGCGCGGATCGCTCGTTCGGGAACCGAGGCGAGGAAGGTTGCGGTCCGTCCCACGGCTACGATGATCCCATGGCCGCGAGCGACACGCTGGCAGCGCTGCTGCGCGATTCGTTTCCCGACGCGAGCGAGCTCGCCGTCGAGGACCGGACGGGCGGCGGCGACCACTTCCAGGTGACGATCTCCAGCGGCCGTTTCGACGGGCTCTCGCTCGTCGAGCAACACCGGCTCGTCTACGAGGCGCTGGCGACGCCTCTCGGCGACGGGTCGATCCACGAGCTCCGGATCAAGACGAGAGGAATGGTATGAGCCAGGCGACGACACAGTTGGGCGAGCAGATCAAGGCAATCATCGAAAACGAGCCGGTGAGCCTCTTCATGAAGGGCACACCGCAGCTCGTCATGTGCGGCAACTCGGATCGAGCGCTGCGCGCGCTTCGCGCCGTCGGGGCGCCTGTCACCGTCATCGACGTCCTGCCCGACCCGCAGATCCGGCAGGAGTTGACCGCCCTCTCGGGGTGGCCGACGATCCCGCAGGTCTTCATCAAGGGCGAGCTCGTCGGCGGCGCCGACATCGTCGAGGAACTGCATGCAAGCGGCGAGCTCCAGGCAAAGCTCGACAGCGTGCTCGGCGTCGAGCGCGAGGCGACCGAGAAGACTGCGAGCGTCGCATGACCCTGCCGTTTCCCGATCCCACGCCGCCGCCCGTCGGCCCCGACCCGCACGACCCGCTGCCCGAGCCGTCGCCGCAGCCCCCAGACCCGGATCCGGGCGGACCTCAACCCTTGGACTGAACCTAGGCTTAACGCGGTTCTTATGGCCTGTTAAGGGCTTCGGGCTACAACGTTGTCCGTGAACCGCGCCACTCTCCCCCGTGCCGGAGCGCTGATCGCCGCGTCCTTCGTCGGCGGTCTCGTCGCGCTCGGCGGCGTTGCGCTCACCGGTGATCTGGGCGGCGGGACGACCACAACTGTCGTGGAGACATCCGCGGCTCCAGTGGTCACCGCCGTCCCGGTCGCCGACGACAACCGTTTCTCGGTCGGAGAGATCTACGCCCGCGCCGCGCCGGGCGTCGTGCAGATCACTTCGACCGCGGCCACCACGGGCGACACTCCGTCGGCTTCTCCCGGCTTCACGCTGCCGCGCGCCGAGCCGCAACAGGCGCTCGGCTCCGGCTTCGTCATCGACAAGGCCGGCCATATCGTCACGAACTATCACGTGATCGAGGGCGCCGACCAGATCGAGGTCAGCTTCTCGAACCAGGACACGCTTCGTGCCACGCTCGTCGGCAGCGATCCGTCCACCGACATCGCCGTCCTACGCGTCGAGACGAGCTCACGCAGTCTGACGCCGCTCATCTTCGGCAACTCCGGCAGCGTCCGGGTGGGCGACGCCGTCGTCGCGATCGGGAACCCCTTCGGGCTCGCGCGGACGGCGACGGCCGGCATCGTCAGCGCCGTCCAGGAGCGGACGATCACGGCGCCAAACGGCTATCCGATCGACCATGTGATCCAGACAGACGCGCCGATCAACAGCGGCAACTCCGGTGGCCCGCTGCTCAGTTCGGACGGCGAGGTGATCGGCGTCAACTCGCAGATCGCGCGCTCCGACGGGTCGAGCGGCAACGTCGGGATCGGCTTTGCCGTCCCTGCGAACACGGTCAAGGAGGTCGTTGCGCAGCTCGTCGCAACAGGCCGCGTCGACCGGGCGTACCTCGGGATCGCCGGCGTAACTGTCACCGACGAGCTCGCGCGCACTTTTCGTCTGCCGGTCGACGCAGGCGTTCTCGTGCAAGCCGTCGGCGACGACACCGGTGCGGAACGGGGAGGCTTGAAAGCCGGCACCTCCGACATCGTCGTCTCCGGTGAGAGCTACACGCTGGGAGGCGACCTGATCGTCGCGCTCGCCGGCAACAGCATCGGCTCGCTCGAGGAGCTCCGCGATGAGCTCGCCGAGCACAAACCGGGCGACACCGTCCGGCTCGAGATCTACCGCGGTACCGAGCGCCGCACGCTCGACGTCACGCTCGGACGTCAGCCCCGATCCTCTCAGGGATGAGCCTCGACCCCACCCGCGAGAGCCCGCCGCTCCCCCGGCGGGCTTTCGCGTGCAAACGGTCGGTACATTGGCGCGCATGGAACGGGAGGACTTCCCCGAGCGGATCCGGCGCGGGTCGCTGGTCGTCGAGGACGAGCTGCTCGAGGACGAGGAGTTCCTCTGGGTCGACGAGACCGAGGACGACCGCCTCGGCTGGTTCTGCGTTCGCACCGACCCGTTCCCGTGCCCCGCGATCGGCTGCACCTTCGTGGCCGACTTCATGACCGCCGCCCACCTCGTGCTCGTGTGGGAGGAACGCGACGACCCGAATCTCCTCTGGCATGCCCAGCGCGCGATGGAGGTCGGACGCAACCCGCGAGTCGTCCCGTACGAGCGCAACTACGGGCCGAACGCGTCCTACTACGCGTGGGAAGCTGCCGGCCGGCCCGTCCACGCGGTGCGTGGAAAGTAACTTCGGCCGCAGCCTGACGATCGGCGTCGAGGAGGAGTTGATGCTCCTCGACCCCGAAACCTTCGCGCTCGCTCCGGGGGTCGAGCGGCTGCTCGGCCCGGACGGCCTCAAGACGGAGCTCTTCTCCTGCCTCGTCGAGACGAATACGCCCGTGTGCGACACCGCCGCCGAGGCGCAGGACGAGCTCTCGCGGCTCCGCGGAGTGGTGCGTGACGCGGCGACGCGAGAAGGTCTCCTCGTGGCTGCCGCCGGAACCCATCCGTTCTCGCTCCCCGAGGAACAGGAGATCGTGCAGGAGCCGCGCTATCGAAAGATGCTCGAGGAGATGGGAGACGGAGCGCGCCGCCAGCTCGTCACCGGGCTGCACATCCACGTCGGGATGGAGAGCTTCGAACGATGCCTGGAGGCGTTGGCGGCGATCGTGCCCTGGCTGCCGTCGCTGCTGGCCCTCTCGCTGAACTCGCCGTACCTCTCCGGCTCGGAAACCGGGGTGCTCTCGTTGCGCGCGGGACGGCTGCTCGAGCTTCCGCGCGGCGGGCCGCCGCCC
This sequence comes from Actinomycetota bacterium, assembly GCA_030855545.1. GTDB lineage: Bacteria > Actinomycetota > Thermoleophilia > Gaiellales > Gaiellaceae > Gaiellasilicea. The sequence goes on from JALYRA010000270.1 coordinate 10,712, forward strand.
GCGTTCGCAACGGAGGCCGACTGGGAGGTGGAGATCGCCGCGTCGGGGGAGGACTACACGCGCAGCTGGTGGGATGCGCGGCCGCACCCGCGGCTCGGCACGCTCGAGCTGCGGATCGCGGACCAGCCGACGAGCGTCGAGCGTTCGGCCGCGCTCGCCGCTCTCGTGCAGGCGTTCTGCGCCGCGCCGCCGCCGTTGGTGGCGGTCGACCGCGACGAGTATCTGG
>JALYRA010000283.1 GCA_030855545.1 Actinomycetota bacterium
TCATCCCGCCGGCCTGGAAGAAGACGATGTCGTCGTCGGGCGCCGCGCCGGTCGCCCAGCCGAGCGCCTCGTAGAACGCCCGCGAACGGATGAGATCGCGGACGCCGAGCGTGACGAGGCTGACGCGCTGCTCCATCCACAGAGCCTACGCCGTGCGAGCCGCAAGCGACGCGACGATCTCGGCCAGCACGCTCGTGTCGGCCGAGATCTCGTCAAGGCGCGACTGCGCGAGCGCCGCAGCCTCGTCGGCGCGTCGGCGCGCCGGCTCCTGCCCATGTGCGGCGGCGTAACCGTCGCCATCGAGGAGGTCGTCGACGATCTGAAAGAGCGGTCCGAGCTCGTCGCCGAACGCGCGCCACGGCGGCTGCTCCGCCTCCTCGACCTCCGCAACCCAGAGCGCCACGCCGACGGAGGCGGAGAAGAGCGCCCCGGTCTTCAGCCGGTGCAGCGCATCGAGGTCGGACGTGTCGCCCGAGATGTCCCGGTACTGACCGCCGATCATCGCGAGCGTCGCCTGTGCGACCTCGCGCCCGATCATGGGCGTCGGGTAGGAGAGTGCGAGCCGGAAGGCCTCAGCGAGCAGTGCGTCGCCTGCCAAGAGCGCCGCGCCCTCGCCGAAGGCGACGTGCGCCGAGGGCCGACCGCGCCGCTCGTCGTCGTCGTCCATGGACGGCAGGTCGTCGTGGACGAGCGAGAACGTGTGCACGAGCTCGACCGCCGATGCGGCGGGGAGACAGTGCTCCGGAGCGGCACCGGCGGCTTCGGAGACCGCGAGCGCGAGCACCGGCCGGACGCGCTTCCCGCCCGACTCGATCGGATAGCGGAGCGCCTCCTCGAGCCCGCCCAGCTCGGGAGTGAACGCGAGCTCGCCGAGATAGTGCTCGACGAGATCGCGGAGCTCGTCAGGGCTGCGGAGCATCCGCGCGGGTGCGCGCCTTCGCGAGCTCGGACTCGACCTCCTTGGCGAGGTCGGCGAGCTCCGTCAGCACCTCGACAGCCGACTCGGCGTCCTCGGCTGCGGCGAGCCGCTCCAGCTCGTCGCGCGTCGCCTTCAACCGCTCGAGCAGCTCCTCGGCCCGTCCCAGCGCTTCATCGGCAGAGCTCATGCACCCTCCTCGACGTGTCCGCTCTCTCTTGCAACCCGTCCGAGGACGCCGTTCACGAGCCGACCCGCCTCCTCGGACGCGTACCGCTTCGCCAGCACGACAGCCTCGTTCATCGCCACCTCGGGCGGCACGCTCTTCTCCTCCAGCTCGTGGATCCCGATGCGCAGGATGTTCCGCTCGAGCGTACCGAGGCGGTCGGCGGTCCAGCCTTCGGTCGACTCCGTGATCCGCTCGTCGAGCGCCTGCGCGCGGTCGGCCACCGCCTCGGCGAGATCGAGCGCGAAGGCGTCCGGCACGCCCTCGTAGAGCGCCGTCAGCGGCTGGCCCGTGAGGTCCCACTGGTAGAGCAGGAAAAGCGCCGTCCGCCGTGCCTGCCGTCGGCCGGTCGTCACTGGGCGAGCTCCTCGATCGAGACGTCGACCGCCGCGACGGTGAGTCCGGTGGACTCGCGTAGCGCCTCCGTCACGCTCGCCTGGACAGCCTGCGCGAGCTCCGGCAAGACGATCCCGTACCGCGCGGTGAGTTCCAGCGCCACCTTCGCCCTGCCGCCGGCGACCGACACTTCGAGGCCCCGCCGCGGCCGGCGCACCCGCGCCCCGTCGACGCGTTCGGCCGCAGCGACGACGAGCGACGACAGCGCGTCGGCCTGGATCGCGATCGACCCGAGCGGTCGCTGCATCGTGTAGCCCGTCTTCATCATCCGGCAGCGAGCGCCGGCAGGTGCCCCTCCATCTCCTCGAGGTAGCTCGTCGAGTAGACGCCGCTCTGGAACTCTTTCGAGCGCAGGATGTCGAGGGCGAGCCCGCGGGTCGTCGGGACCCCGTCGAGCTCGGTTTCCTCGAGCGCCCGGATCGCGCGCGCGATTGCGGCCGGCCGGTCCTCCGCCCAGACGATCAGCTTCGCGATCAGCGAGTCGTAGTACGGCGAGATCGTCGAACCCTCCTCGAGGTGAGTGTCGATCCGGACGCCCGGGCCGAGCGGCGGCCGAAAGCGAGTGATCGTGCCCGGCGCCGGCGCAAAGTTCCGAGCGGGATCCTCGGCATTCAGCCGGATCTCGACCGCGTGCCCGCGGCGGGGGGCGCGACCAGTCAGCGAGAGCCGCTCGCCTGCTGCCACTCGAATCTGCTCGCGCACGACGTCGACGCCGGTGACGAGCTCGCTGACCGGGTGCTCGACCTGGAGCCTCGCGTTCAGCTCGATGAAGTGGAAGGTGCCGTCGGCCCCGAGCAGGAACTCGAAGGTGCCCGCGCTCTCGTAGCCGATCGTGCGGCACGCGCGCTCGGCGACCGCCTCCATCTCCTCGCGCGTCTCGGGCGTGAGGGCGGGCGACGGCGACTCCTCGATCAGCTTCTGGTGCCGCCGTTGGATCGAGCACTCGCGCTCGCCGAGGGTGAGGACGCCGCCGTCCTTGTCGCACAGCACCTGGATCTCGACATGGCGCGCCGGGACGAGCGCCTTCTCGAGATAGAGCGAGCCGTCGGAGAACGCCGCTTCGGCTTCGACGCGCGCGTTCGAGTAGGCCGCTTCGAGCTCGTCGGGCGTGTGCACCAAGCGCATTCCCTTGCCGCCGCCGCCTGCGGTCGCTTTGAGCAGCACCGGAAAGCCGAGCTCGTCCGCGGCCGTCCGCACCTCGGCGAGCGTCGCGCCGCCCTCGGTGCCCGGGACGAGCGGAACGCCGGCTGCGCGCATTTCCACCTTTGCACGCGCCTTGTCACCCATCCGCTCCATCACGTCCGCGCCCGGACCGACGAAGACGAGGTCGTTGTCCTCGCAAGCGCTCACGAACGCGGGGTTCTCTGAGAGGAAGCCGTAGCCGGGATGGACGGCCTGGCAGCCTGTCGTCTGCGCCGCGGCGATCATGTTCGGGATCCGCAGATAGCTCTCCGAGGCGGCGGGCGGGCCGATCCGGACGGCCTGGTCGGCGAGCCGGACGTGGAGCGCGTCGGCGTCGGCCGTCGAGTAGACAGCGACTGCCTCGGCGCCGAGCTCGTGAACTGCGCGGATGATCCGGACGGCGATCTCACCGCGGTTCGCGACTAGGACCCGCTGGAACATCAGAGCGCCGGCGGAGCGACGATCGGCTCGAGCTCGAACAGCAGCTGCCCGAACTCGACCGGCTTGCCGTTCTCGGCGTGGATCGCAGCCACCCGGCCTGCGGAGTCGGTCTTGAGCTCATTGAAGAGCTTCATCGCCTCGAGCAGGCACAGCGTCTGGCCGGGCGTGACGACGTCACCGACCTCGACGAACGACGGTTTGCTCGGCTCCGGCGAGCGGTAGAAGACGCCCACCATCGGCGACTCGACGCGGATGACCCCGACGGCAGCCGCCGGGAGAACCGGCAGATCGCGCTCGCTTTCCTCAGCGAAGGGAGCGGCGGCGGCGAAGGCCGGCCGGTCGTCGGCGCGGCGAACGGAGACACGCATCCCCTCGTCCTCGATCTCCACCTCCGCGACGCCACTCTCCTGCACGATGCGCACGAGCTCGCGAATCCGCTGTTCCCGCGTGTCCTCGAGCGTCGTCTCGCCGCGGTCGTCACGCGTGTGGCGGGCGCGGATCGTCCGCAGCAGCGACTCCGCCTCGTCGCCGAAGAGGGCGATCATGACGAGCTCCTCCTCGCTCGCGGCAAGACCCTCCGCCTCCTGGCGAACGTCCTCGGCGGTCGGCGGGTCATCGCTGAGCGGTCCGGTGCCGTCCGAAAGGAGCGAGACGGCGCGTGCGACCGTTGCGTCGACCGAGCCCGGTGGACTACCGAAGCCGCCCTGGACGAGCGCCTGGAACTCGTCGACGACGGTGCCGTAGCGGCGCGCGGAGAGAACGTGGATGAGCGCCTGCGACGCGAGGATCTGGCCGATCGGCGCGGCGAGCGGCGGCCAGCCGGTCTCGCGCCTGATCTGCTGGAGCTCGTCGAGCGTCTCGAGCAGGCGGTCGCCGGCGGCGTGCGCGCGGAGATGGGTGTCGAGCGCGGCGACGAGGCCGGTGGGCAGGTCGTACTGCGCAGCGCGCACTGCGAGGCGCGGCGCGTGCGGCGTGATGATCTCGTCGCCGATGTGCTCATCGACGAGGTCGGACGCCTCCCAGAGTCTCGCGATGTCGACACCAGTGTCCATTCCCATCCCGGCGAGCGCGGACGCGATCGACTCGGCCGCCACGCGGTGCAGCGAGAGCGCGAGCGGGTAGACGGCCGCTGCGAGCAGGTCGGCGCCCGCGCGTGCCGCCTCGAGCGAGTCGGCGAGCGCAGTGCCGCCGGCACCCTGGCAGTAGAAGCCGGTCGGGAGGCCGGACGCCTCCTTGACGCGGGCGACGAGCTCTCCGGCTTGGTGTGGCTCGAGCCCGCCGCTCGGATCGTGGACGAGTGCCCGCGTCGCCTTGATCCCGGGCAGCTCCTTCGCCTGCTCGACGAGCTTGTCCATCGCGCTGTCGTCGCCCGGGCTGTAGACGAGACCCGCGTGGAACTCCTTCTCCGCACTGACGATCGCCTCACCCGGCTCCCGCAGATTCGAGACGTCGTTGAGCGGGTCGTGGAGCCGGAAGACGTCGATGCCGTTCTCGGCGGCGGAGGAGACGAAGCGCCGCACGAAGTCGGCGCTCACCGGTCGCGAGCCGACGAGGAAGCGGCCGCGCAGCGCGATCCCGAGCGGTGTCGACGTGCGAGCCTTCAGCGCCCGGATCCGCTCCCACGGGCTCTCGACGCCGCGCCGGACTGCGGTGTCGAAGACGCCGCCGCCGGAGACCTCCAGGACCGCGAAGCCGGCGGTGTCGAGCACCTCGGCGAGCGCGAGCAGATCGGCCGTCGGCACCTTGCCCGCGAGCGGCTCCTGCGAGAGCAGGCGGATGGTGGTATCAACGAGGCGCGGCACGGAGCGGAGCCTACCGAGTGCCGCCTGCGAGGGACTTTGTGTTTCAGAAACACAAGGCCGATCTACCGCCGCGTGGGGCGCCAGGCCCCCGGGGTCAGGCTCGCGAGATGTAGCGGCCCTCGCGGGGATCGACCTTGATCTTGTCGCCCACGTTGACGAACAGCGGCACGGCGACGACGGCGCCGGTCTCGAGCGTCGCCTGCTTCGTCACGTTCGAGACGGTGTCACCCTTCACGCCCGGCTCGGTGTCGGTCACCGCGAGCTCGATCGACGACGGCAGCTGCACGCCGCTCGGCTGGCCGCCGACGAAGAGGAGCTGGACCGGAGTCGACGGCTGCATGTACGGCAGCTCGGCTTCGAGCGACGCGTGCGGCAGCGCGAGCTGCTCGTAGGTCTGCTCGTCCATGAACACGACCTCGTCGCCCGAGTCGTAGAGGTACTGCATGTTCTTGACCTCGGTGAAGACCCGCGGGAACTTCTCACCGGCCCTGAAGGTCTTGTCGACGACCGAGCCCGAGTTGATGCTCTTCACCTTCGTGCGGACGAACGCGCCGCCCTTGCCCGGCTTGACGTGCTGGAAATCGAGGATCCGCCAGACCGAGCCTTCCAGCTCGATGTGCATCCCGGTCT
>JALYRA010000296.1 GCA_030855545.1 Actinomycetota bacterium
CGCGGGGTCGGCAAGCGCCTCACGTTCATCGGCAAGATCGTCGGCGGCAGCGCGTCTGGCACCGTTGAGGTCGACTACGAGTACGGCGGGCTGTTCCACTGCACGACTCCGGCCATGCGCTGGACCGCAGCTATCTAGCGGGCTTTCCTGCCTGCACTAGAGCGACGACCAGACCTCGAGCTTCTGCTTGGTGCGGCGGATCACCTCGTCGGTGAACTCGCTCGAGCCCGCGTGGCCGCCCAGATCTGCGGTCCTGACGCCTTCCGCGACGGTCTCGAGCGTCGCCTCGCGGATGGCTCGACCGGCGAGTTGCCCCTGCTCATCCGCGTGCGAGAGCAGTGCGGCGCCAGCGAGGATCATCGCCATCGGGTTCGCGACGTCCTTGCCGAAGAGAGACGGCGCGGTTCCGTGGGCGGCTTCCGCCATCAGCGCCCTCGGGACGTATTCCTCGTCGAACGCGACGAGCATCGACTCCGAGCCGGCGATCGAGCCGAAGAGCGGCAGGACGAGGTCGGAGAGGATGTCGCCGTCGCGGTTGAGGGCGGGGATCACGAGTGGCGCGCCCGTCTGCGCGAGCAGCAGTGCGAACGTCGCGTCGATCAGCTGTGGCTCATAGGTGATGTCGGGATGCCGCGCGGCGGCCGCGTCCATCTCCTCCTTCAGCATGCCCTCGTAGGTCGGGCTGACTGTGTACTTCGGTCCCCCGAAGACCTTGGCGCCCATGCGGTCGGCCTGACGGAAGGCGAACTCGGCGACGGAGCGGCAGATCCGGCGCTCGATCCGCTCGGTCCGGAACGCGACCTCGTTCTCGCCCTCGCCCTCGCGCCACTCCTTGGCGCCGTAAGCGTCCCCGACCGCCATGCGGACGACCGAGATCGGGGCGTGCACACCCCCGAGCGGGACTACACCCGGGATCCGCCGGCCGGTGCGGACGATCACCTGACCGCCGATCTCCTCGCGGAGGATCCGGTTCGGCGAGCCGACGTCGCCACGCGTCTCCGGCGTGATCGTCGCAGCCTTCAGTCCGAGACCGTGCTCCCGGACCGACTTCGCCGCCTCGCTGACGACCGCGTTCTTCGTCTTCTGGCGGTTCGCGAGCGAGAGGTCGTAGCGCTCGAACTCGAGTTCGATTCCGATCACGTCGGCCGCGAGCACGCGCAGTCCCTCCTCGAGGAGCTCCTGTCCGGTCTCGTCTCCTTCGAGCACGACGATCGTCCGCTGATCCATCGGCGGGGGATGATACTCGGGCGCATTGGGTAGACCCCCGGAATGGCGCGAAGGGGTGGCTGGAGACGCGCGGGGTCGAAGGGACGGTTCCGCTACGAGGATGCGCGCGGTTACCAGATCGAGGACGCCGTCAAGGTGGAGCGGATCGAATCGCTCGTGATTCCGCCTGCTTGGAAGGATGTCTGGATCTCGCCGCGCGGCGGCTCGAAGCTCCAAGCAACCGGCGTCGACGTGGCCGGGCGGCGCCAGTACCTCTACCACCCAGACTTCCGCGCGCAGCAGGAGCAGGCCAAGTTCGACAAGCTCGTGCGCTTCGCCGAAGCCCTCCCCGACCTGCGGATGGCGATGGGTGAGCACATGACTCACGAAGATCCGTACGACCGCGAGCGCGTCTGCGCCGTCGCCGTCCGTCTGATCAACATGGCCTGGTTCCGCGTCGGCTCCGACCGCTACGCGAAGGCGTCGCGAACGCACGGCGTGACGACGCTGACCCGCAGCCACGTCCAGGTGCGCGGCTCGCGGCTCGCCTTCCGGTTCCGCGCGAAGCATAAGGTGCAGGTGCGGACAACCGTGGTCGACTCCGAGCTCGCCGGCGCGATCAAGGAGCTGATCGCGCAGCCGGGCGCTGCGCGGCTCTTTCGCTACGGCCGGAACGGTGAGTCGTGCAACCTGACCGGTCCCGTTCTCAATGCCTACATCCGAGAGCACATGGGCGAGGAGTTCACGGCCAAGGACTTTCGCACGTGGGGTGGGACACTCACGGCGGCGATCTCACTCGCCGAGCAAGGTCTCGCCGAGACGGATGCGGAGGAAAAACGGACCGTTGCGAAGGTGATGCGGACGGTCGGCGAGCGTCTCGGAAACACCCCTGCGGTCGCGCGGGCGTCGTACGTGAGCCCGGCGGTGGTCGAGCAGTATCTCGACGGCAGAACGATCGAGGATTTTCGGCCTCGCCATTTGCGTGTCGTCAAGGCACGCGATATCGGCCTCGATCAGGAAGAGACAGCGCTTGTCAGCCTGCTTCGCTCGTGGAAGATCCGGAGCGCCCGCAAAGCAGCGTGATTTGCGTCCCTGCTTTCCTGTACGGTTACGCCGCTCATTACGTGACCCTCGAGGAGGCAACTGTGGCTCGCAAGACTGTGCTCGTGTCCGACATCTCCGGTGCCGAGATCGCCGAAGGCAAGGGCGCTACGATTCGAATTACGTTCCACGATGCGCGCAAGGGCGTACGGGAGCTCGACGTGACCGACGCCGAGGCCGAGAAGATGGGCGGCCGCCAGGTCGCGCGCCGCGGCAGGCGCCCGAAGTCCGCCACGCAGTAATAGCCGCGCAGGATCGGGATCCGCGAAAGCGGATCCCGATCGCGCCAAGACCCCTGAAGGGTCGGCCCGCCTCCCAAGATCTCTTCGAGCTTTGTCGCTCTTTGCTCGATTTCCGTTCCTGATCCTGTCAGAGGCCGGGACTACCATGGGAGCATGGGTCTCGCTCTCGTCGTCGGCCCGGCGAAGGCCGGCAAGATCGCACGTCTCCTCGACGGATATCTCGGGGACATCGAACGCGACCCCGTTCTGATCGTCCCGAACCGGCCCGACGTCGAGCGGATCGAACGCGATCTGCTGGCGCGCGCAGGCGCACTTCTCGCCGGCTCGATTGGAACGTTCGACGACGTCTTTCGCGAGCTTGCTCTCGGCGGCGGTGACGTCCGGCCGGTGGCGAGCGCTGCGCAGCGCTCCCTGGTCGCGCGGCGCGCCCTCGCCGCCACGCGACTGAACGGCCTCGGCCGCTCGGCGCGGTTCGCCGGCTTCGTGGAGGCGCTCCAGGCGGTGCTCGGGGAGCTCGAGTCCGGCCTGCTCGATCCGGAGCAGCTGGACGGCGATCTCGCACTGCTCTATGCGGCCTACCGCGAGGAGCTCGACCGCCTCGAGCTCTGGGATCGCGATCTGTTGCGACGGCGCGCCGTCGAACGGCTGCGGTCCGAGCTCGATGCCTGGGACGGCCGGCCGGTGTTCGCCTACGGCTTCGAGGACCTGACCGGCGCGGAGTGGGGCCTCCTCGAGGCGCTGGCGGCGCGCGCCGAGGTGACGGTCTCCCTGCCGTACGAGCCTGGCCGTACGGCGTTCGCCTCGCTCCGTCGCACCCAGGAGGACCTGGCCTCGCTCGCGGACGGCCGGATCGAAGAGCTGCCGGCCCGCGCGGCCGATTACGGTCACGCCGCGCTCGCGCACCTCGAGCGGCATCTTTTCTCGGACGGCGCCCCCCTCGGCCCGGCACTGGAGGGCGCGCTCCGCTTCTTCGAGGGCGCCGGCGCCCGCGGCTCGCTCGAGCTCGTCGCCGAGGAGGCGCTCGAGTTGGCGGCATCCGGGACGCCGCTCGAGGGGATCGCCCTCGTCGTGCCGTCGGTCGAGCGGTGGCGCGCGCCGCTTGAGACGGTGCTTGGCACGCTCGGGATCCCGTTCGCGATCGAGGGACGCGTCCGGTTCGGCCAGGCGCCGTTCGGCCAGGCGCTGCTCTCGCTGCTTCGCTTCGAGTGGCAGCAGGGCGGCCGCCGGGACCTATACGCGTTCCTCCGCTCGCCGTACTCCGGCTTTGCCCGCTCGAACGTCGACTTCCTCGAAGGTCGTCTGCGCGGCCGGGGAGTCTCTGCCCGCGAGACGGTCGAGGACGAGACGATCCGGCTGCGCGACGGCCAGCCGTTGCCTCCGCTCGACGCTCTCCGCGGCGCGGGAGGACCGATCGACGCCGCTCGTGGGATCGCCGCGGCGATGCTCCGCAGCGCCCACGGGCTCGACGCGCCACCCGTCGGCGAGACAGGCCGCGCCGACCTGCGCGCCTACGAGGCGCTGTCACGCCTCCTCGACGAGCTCGACGGCTGGCAGCGGCTCGGCGGCGAGCTGTCGACCGACGAGATTCTTTCCGCACTCGAGCACGCGGAGGTGCGGATCGGCTCGGCCGGCGAGCGAGGCCGCGTCGCCGTCCTCGATTTCGCGCGGGTACGGACGCGCCGCTTCGAAGCCGTCTTCCTGCTCGGCCTCGAGGAAGGCACGCTGCCCCGCCGGGGCAACCCGTCTCCGTTCCTCGACGACGACGCTCGCGGCGAGCTAGACAGACAGGCGTCGGCCCGGCTGACACGGCCCGATCCCGTCGAGCGCGAGCGCTATCTCTTCTACACGGCCTGCACGCGCGCAACGCGCCGTCTGACTCTCGTCCGTGAGGCGGCGACCGACGAGGGGAGCCCGCGGGAGCCGAGTCCGTTCTGGGACGAGGTCGCTGCGCTGTTCGATCCCGACGAGGTCCGCCGCTCGACGCGGCGCCGTTCGCTCTCGCATCTGACCTGGCCGCTCGAGACAGCCCCCACCGAGCGGGAGCGCCTCCGCTCGCTCGTTCTGCTCGCGGTCGGCAACCCGGACGACGGCGACGCGATTGCGAGCGCGAACGGGTGGGGGCGAAGGTTGCAACGCGCGCAGAAAGCCTTCACGCGGAAGACCACGCTCGAGCATCCGCGGGTACTCGCCGAGCTGGGCGCCAAGACACCGTTCAACGTCACCGAGCTCGAGCGCTTCGCCGACTGCTCGTCGGCCTGGTTCTTCGAGCGGCTGATCTCGCCACGACGGATCGACCGGAAGGTCGACGCGATGCTGCGCGGCTCTGTCGCGCACACGACGCTACACCGCTTCTACGCCGGCTTGCCGCGCGCGCTCGGCAGCGACCGCGTCGAGGAGCCGCAGCTCGACGAGGCGTTGACATTCCTCGGCGAGTGTCTCGAGGGCGCACTGGCGGGTGTGAAGATGGAGATGACCGAGCTCGAGCGGCGGGAGCTTCAGCAGAGCCTCCGCCGAGACCTCGAGCAGCTGATCCGAGACGAGGCGCGCTCGCCGCTGCCGCTCGTGCCGCGCAAGTTCGAGGTCGGCTTCGGCTCTGAGCGCTCGGCGCCTGAGCTGCAGCGCGGGCTCGATCTCGGCGACGGCGTCACCCTCTCCGGGAAGATCGACCGCATCGACGTCGATCCTGCGAGCGCGCGGGGAATCGTTCAGGACTACAAGTCGGGGCGGACCGGGCACTCGGCGGCCGAGATCGAGAAGGAGCTGCGGCTCCAGATTCCGCTCTACATGCTCGTGCTGCGGGATCTCGTCGGCATCGAGCCGCTCGGCGGGCTCTATCGGCCACTCGCCGGCGAGCGCCGCGCGCGCGGCCTGCTCCGTGCCGAGGCGAAGGACGACGTCCTGCCGGGCTTCGTCAAGAACGACTATCTGGACGAGGACGCGTTCTGGGCGCAGGTGGAGGGCGCGCGTGACCTGGCGCGGGGGCTTGCGCAGCGGATCCGCACGGGAGACGTGAAGCACGACCCGAAGGGGACCGACGGCTGTCCGGCCTGGTGCGACCTCTGGCGCATGTGCCGGATCCGGCGCGCATGAGCGGCGTAGGCTCGACGGCCAACGACCAGCAGGCTGCGGCAATCGCGGCTCGCGGCCAGGTCTTCGTCTCGGCGGGCGCCGGCACGGGGAAGACAACCGTCCTCGTCGAGCGCTTCGTCGAGGCGGTCTGCGAGCGTGGGCTCGACGTCGAGTCGGTGCTCGTCATCACCTACACCGAGCGCGCGGCGGGCGAGCTGAAGAACCGCATCCGCGCTCGGTTGCGGGAGCTCGATCGTCACGAGCTCGCCCGCTCGCTCGACAGCGCCTGGATCTCGACGATTCATGGCTTCTGTCTCCGGCTGCTCAAGTCGCATCCGTTCGCGGCGGGCCTCGACCCGCGCTTCCGCATCCTCGACGACAGCCAGGGGCGGGTGATCCGCGGCGAGGCCTTCGAGGTGGCGTTGAACGAGTTCTGCGCCGGTGAGGATCCTGCGCGGCTGCGTCTGCTCGCAACCTACGGCGCGGCCGGGCTGCGCCGAATGCTGACGACGGTCTACGAGACGCTGCGGTCTGCCGGACGTGACCTCGTGCTCGAGCTTGGCGAGCGGCAGAGCCTCGATGCACGGCTGGCGGAGCTCGCGGAGGCGGCTGGTTCTCTGGCCGCTGACGACGGAGCCAAGGTCGAGGCTCGCGCCGCCGCCGCCCAGGCGCTCGCGCTGACGGAGGCACCGCAGCTGCCCGAGCACCTGCTCGACCTCAGCGGCCTGCGGGTGCGGGGGCCGCGAGGCGCCAGCTATGAAGAGGCGCGCAAGGCCGTGGAGCAGTCCGCCCTCGACGAGCTCGCTCTGCGCGACCGCGAGCTGCTGCAGGAGCTCCTGCGCGGTTTCGCCCTCGCGTACGGCGACGCGAAGGACCGCGAGTCGGCGCTCGACTTCGAGGATCTTCAGCTCCGCGCGCGTGACCTCCTGCGAGAGCACGAGTCGATCCGCGAGAAGGAGCAGCTGCGCTTCCGCTCGCTGATGGTGGACGAGTTCCAGGATACGAACAGGCTTCAGTGCGACCTCGTCGATCTTCTCACCGGCCCCGACACCGAACAGTTCTTCGTCGGCGACGAGTTCCAGTCGATCTACGGATTCCGGCACGCCGACGTCGACGTGTTCCGCGAGCGGCGTGCTGCGGCCGAGACGCTGCTGCCACTGACGCGGAACTACCGCTCGCGGCCCGAGGTGCTCTCGGTCGTCAACCATCTTTTCGGCGCCGAGTTCGGGGAGGAGTATCAGCCGCTTGCCGCCTCGGGCGAGTTCCCCGACCCGGTCTTCGGGACGCCGGTCGAGCTGCTCGTGACCGACAAGGCCGCCTATTCCGGCAGCGGCACGCACTGGCGTCGGGCAGAGGCGCGGAACGTCGCGCGACGCGTGCGGGAACTCGTCGAGTCAGGCGTGGCGAGCGCGGGCGAGATCGTCCTTCTCTTCGCCGCCGGTACAGACGCGGAGTGGTACGAGGAAGAGCTCCGCGAGGTCGGGCTCGCCACCTACCGGGCGACGGGACGGGGGTACTTCGGTCAGCAGCAAGTCGTCGATCTGCTCTCGTACTTGCGCCTGCTCCAGAACCGCTACGACGACGAGGCGCTCGTGACGGTGCTCGCGTCGCCGTTCGTCGGTGTCTCGAATGACACGCTGATGCTGGTGCGCCGCTCCGCGCGCGGGCCGATCTTCACCGGGCTCGAGCGCGCGCTTCCCGCAGACCTGGACGAGAACGACGCCAGGCTCCTCCGCGCCTTCAAACAGCGCTTCGACCGGCTTGCCGAAGCTGCGCAGAGGCTCTCTCTCGAACGTCTGTGCGAGCGGATCGTCGCTGACCACGACTACGACCTCGCCGTCCTCGCGCAGTGGGACGGCCGACGCCGCTACGCGAACTTGCGCAAGCTCGCGCGCCTCGCGCGGTCGTACGAGGAGCTGCGCGGTCCGGATGTCGAAGGCTTCGTCCGTTTCGTCGAGGAGCAGGAGGCGGTCGGGGCGGCCGAGCGTGACGCCGTCGCCGAGGAGGAGGGAGCCGACGCCGTGCGCCTCCTCACGATCCACGCCGCCAAGGGTCTCGAGTTCAAGGTCGTCGTCGTCGCCGACGCGGGACGCGACCGCAACGCCCCGTCCGCAGACGAGATCCTCTGCCTCGCCGACGGCCGCTTCGGCTTCCGCGTAGCGGATCCGGTGAGCGGCAAGCGGCACGGCGCGCTCGGCTACGAGGACGTCAAGGATGCGCGTGCGGCCGAAGACGAGGCGGAGCGGTTGCGCCTGTACTACGTGGCGATGACGCGCGCGATTGACCGGCTGATCATCTCCGGTTCAATTGATCAGGAGCGGAAGGCCGACGAGCGGACCCCGATCGGCTGGGTGCTCGGACGCCTCGACTGCGTCGTCGAGCTCGAGCAGGCCGGCGACGGCCCCGTCGAGCTCGAGCGAGAGGGGGCGCGCGTGCTCGTTCGCGTCGACCGGACGCCACCGACGAGCGAGCGTGCGCTAGTGCCCGCGCCGGTTCCGGCCGTTGTCGACGACACGACCGGTCAGCTGGCGCTCTTCGCGCCGGGTGCGGCGCCGCCACTGCCGCCTCTCGCTCCCGCGCTTGCACCGATCCATGCCCTGCCGGAGCCACCGCTGCACGACGTGCGCCGGCTCTCCTACAGCGCGCTCGCGCTCTTCGACCGCTGCTCGTACCGCTACTACGCCGAGCGGGTCGCGGGCATGCGTCCGGCGAAGGCGCATGGAACGGTCGCGGGGCAGACCGGCCTCGTCGCCACTGAGATCGGCGATGCCGTGCACCGCTTGCTGGAGGTCGTCGACCTTCGAGCGCCCACGCCGCCGGAGCTCGAGCAGGTTCGCGCGTGGTACCCGGAGGTGACCGAGGACGAGCTGACGCGGATCGGCGGCTTCGTCGAGTCGTACTGTGGCTCCGAGCTCGCGGAGCGGATCGCGACGCTCCCAAAGGCGCGTCCGGAGCGGCCCTTCGCCTTCGAGCATGACGGTGTTCTCCTCCACGGACGCCTCGACGTCCTCCACGTCGACGGACAGCGCGCGCTGGTGCTCGACTACAAGACGAACTCACTCGCCGAAGGGAGTCCGGACGAGATCGTCGAGGCCGACTATCGGTTGCAGCGACTCGTGTACGCGCTCGCATGCTTCCGGGCCGGTGTCGAGGAGGTCGAGGTCGTCTATCACTTCCTGGAGCGGCCGGACGCCGTGGTATCGACGTCGTTCACGCGTGCGGACGTCCCGGCGCTCGAGGAGGAGCTCTCGGATGCGATCGGACGGATTCGGGCGGGGGTGTTCGTCCCAACGCCGAGCGAGTTCATTTGCGCCGGCTGTCCTGCTCTCGACGTCGTCTGCGCCGGGCCGCGTCTGCGCGGCGGGTCGAGCCGGTCGCCGGCGCATGCAACGGCGCGATAATGCGCGTCGCCGCCCTCCACGACGTGCACGGCAACCTCCCGGCGCTCGAGGCGGTGCTCGCCGAGGTGTCCACCCTGGAGGTCGATCGGATCGTCTGCGGCGGCGACGTCGTCGCAGGACCGTTCCCGCGCGAGTGCCTCGAGAGGCTCGTCGACGTCGGAGCCGTGTTCGTGCGCGGCAACGCCGACCGCGAGTCGCCGCGCGCGCCCGCCGGCACCTGGGAATGGATCGTCTCGAACCTCGACCCGCTCTCGCTCGAGTTCCTTTCGAAGCTACCCCCGGCCGTGTCGCTCGGTGGCGTTCTCTACTGCCATGGCTCTCCGCGCGACGACGACGAGATCCTGACCCGCGTCTCTTCCGACGAACGCTTCCGAGCCGCCCTCGAGGGGGTCGAGGAGCGCCTCGTCGTCGGCGGACACACGCATGTCCAGTTCGAGCGCACGATCGACGGGATGCGCTTCGTCAACGCCGGCAGCGTCGGCATTCCGTACGAGGGGAGGCAGGGCGCGTTCTGGGCGCTGGTGGACGGCGATGTCGCCGACCTGCGGCACACGCCGTACGCAGTCGATGCAGCCGCGGCTGTGATCCGGACGAGTGGGTATCCCGGCGCGGATCAAATCGTCGACTGGTTGCTCGCACCTCAGGATCCGGACGAGGTCTCGGCCTACTTCGAGAGCGTTGCCACGTAGCTTCGTCCACGAGGCGCGCCGCCGGGTCGGTCCGAAGAAGGCGCGGATCGGGCCGATCGTGGAGCGGCTCGCGGTCGAGCACGCGGATGCCAAGATCGCGCTCGCGTTCCGCAGCCCGGTCGAGCTGCTGATCTCGGTGATGCTGTCCGCGCAGACGACCGACGTGAACGTGAATCGCGTCACGGCGACGTTGTTCGAGAAGTATCGACGTCCCGAGGACTACCTGGCGGTGCCGCAGGAGGAGCTCGAGCGCGACGTCTACGCGACCGGGTTCTTCCGCCAGAAGGCGAAGTCGATCAAGGGTGCGATGCGCGTGCTTCTGGAGGAGTTCGACGGTGAGGTGCCGCGCACGATCGACGAGTTGCTGCGTCTGCCCGGGGTCGCACGGAAGACGGCGAACGTCGTTGCGGCCGAACTCGGCGATCCGCAAGGGGTCGTCGTCGACACGCACGTGCGCCGCCTTTGCCAGCGACTCGGGCTGACGAAGCAGGAGGATCCGGTCAAGATCGAGCGCGATCTCGCGAAGCTCGTGCCGCGTCCGGACTGGGGGCGCTTCCCGCATCTCCTGATCTGGCACGGACGGCGGATCTGCGACGCGCGGAAGCCGCTCTGCGAGGCCTGCGTCCTC
>JALYRA010000304.1 GCA_030855545.1 Actinomycetota bacterium
CGCGGCCCGGTCTCGCACGGCTCGCACAACGTTCGCAAGCCGGGCTCGATAGGCGCGTCGGCGACACCCGCCCGCGTCTTCAAGGGCCAGAAGATGCCCGGCCGCATGGGCGGCGTCCGTGTCACCCAGCCGGGTCTCGTCATCCACCAGATCGACGCCGAGCGCAACCTGCTTCTCGTCAAGGGCTCGGTGCCGGGACCGAAGAGCGGTCTCGTCGAGATTCGGGAGGCGAAGTAATGCCAGCACCCAAGGCGAAGCTGATCGGCGGCTCGTCCGCCAAGGACGTCACCCTCGACGAGGCGATCTTCGCCGCCGAGGTGAACGCCAACCTCGTCCACGAAACGGTTCGCGCCGAGCTGAATGCTCGTCGCGCCGGCACCCGTGGCGCCAAGACGCGAGGCCTCGTTTCCGGCGGCCGCGCCAAGCCGTGGCGCCAGAAGGGCACCGGCCGCGCGCGCGCCGGCACGATCCGCGCCGCGCAGTTCACCGGCGGCGGCGTCGTCTTCGCGCCGACGATGCGCAGCTTCGACGTCAAGGTGAACCGCAAGGCCCGCCGCGCCGCGCTTCGCAGCGCGCTCTCCCAGCACGCGGCGGCCGGCACCATCGGCTTGCTCGACGGCTCGGGCTTCGATGCGCCTTCGACGAAACAGGCGAAGGCCCTCGTCGAGTCGTGGGCGAAGGATGCGCCGCTCGTTCTCGTCGTGACCGAGGAGGACGACACGGTGATCAAGTCTTTCCGCAACCTTCCGCGCACTCTCGTCACGGTGCCGTCGGAGCTCGAGGTCGCAACGGTGCTCTGGGCGAAGAGCCTGCTGATCACCGAGGCCGCGCTGCCGCTCGTCCAGGGGAGGGCTTCGTAATGTCGTTGCATCCGAACGAGGTTCTGCTCGCTCCGGTCGTCTCGGAGAAGAGCTACAGCCTGATCACCGACCGCAAGTACACGTTCAAGGTGCACAAGGACGCGCACAAGACGCAGGTGCGCCAGGCCGTCGAGGAGCTGTTCTCGGTGCACGTCGAGAACGTGAACATCCTCAAGGTGCAGGCGAAGCCGAAGCGCCGCGGCATGTCGAAGGGCATCCGCCCGGGCTGGAAGAAGGCAATCGTGCAGCTGCGCGAGGGCGACACGATCGAGATCTTCGAGGGGGCACAGGTCTAAGTCATGGCATTGAAGAAGTACAAGCCGACCTCACCCGGACGCCGCTTCATGTCCGTCTCCTCCTTCGAGGAGGTCACGAAGTCGCGTCCCGAGAAGAGCCTGACCGAGCCGTTGAAGAAGACGGGCGGCCGCAACAACAACGGCCGGATCACGACGCGCCACCAGGGCGGCGGCCATAAGCGCCGCTATCGCGTGATCGACTTCAAGCGGACGAAGGACGGCGTGCCGGCGAAGGTCGCCGCGATCGAGTACGACCCGAACCGGTCGGCTCGGATCGCGCTGCTCCACTACGTCGACGGCGCCAAGGCCTACATCATCGCTCCCGCGCGCCTCCGCGTCGGCGCGATGGTCGAGTCCGGCCCGGCTGCGGACATCAAGCCGGGCAACGCGCTTCCGCTCGAGAACATCCCGACGGGCACGATGGTGCACAACGTCGAGCTGAAGCCCGGGCAGGGCGCCAAGATGGCGCGCTCCGCCGGCGCGAGCGTGCAGCTCGTCGCAAAGGACGACGGCTACGGCGTCCTCCGGCTGCCCTCGGGCGAGATGCGACGGGTGACGCTAACCTGTCGAGCCACCATCGGGCAGGTGGGCAACACAGACCACGAGAACCAGACCGGCGGTAAGGCGGGTCGCAGCCGCTGGAAGGGCATCCGCCCGACAGTGCGCGGCTCGGCGATGAACCCGGTCGACCACCCACACGGCGGCGGCGAGGGCAAGTCGAAGGGCGGCCGGCACCCGGTCACCCCGTGGGGAGTACCGACGCTCGGCAAGCGCACCCGTCGCAAGCACAAGGAATCGAACAATCTGATCGTGCGCGGCCGTCGCCGCGGGAAGGACAAGCGCTAATGAGTCGCAGCTCGAAGAAGGGGCCTTTCGTGGAAGCGCGGCTGATGAGCCGCATCGAGGCGATGAACGCCGCGAACGAGAAGCGGATGATCCGGACCTGGTCTCGCACGTCCACGGTCTTCCCGGACATGGTCGGTCACACGATCGCGGTCCACGACGGCCGCAAGCATGTGCCCGTGTTCGTGAGCGAGCAGATGGTCGGCCACAAGCTCGGCGAGTTCGCTCCCACCCGGACGTTCCGCGGCCACGCGGGCGACCGCCAGGCAAAGGTGCAGAAGGCCCGTTAATGGCTGCCGTCCCGACATCGGAGCAGGTCGTGCGCGCGGAGGCCAAGTGGGTCAGACTCTCGGCGCGCAAGGCGCGGATCGTGCTCGAGCACATCCGCGGGCGCAGCGTGCCCGAGGCTCGGACGGTGCTCGCGTTCACGCAGCGCGCTGCCGCGCACGAGATCGAGAAGGTGCTGCGCTCGGCGATCGCGAACGCGGAGACGAACCCCCTCCTGCACTGGAACGGCGACGACCTGATGGTCAAGGCGGCCTACGCCGACGAGGGCCCGACGCTGAAGCGCTGGCGCCCGCGTGCGCGCGGTCGCGTCAACCGGATCAACAAGCGGACGTGCCACATCACGATCGAGCTCGCACAGAATCCGAAGGCCGGCCTGAGGCGCGCCCCGCGCGCCGTCGCGCCGTCGACCACCGAGGCCCCGGCTCCCGCCGAGACCGCAGAGAAGCCGAAGCGCGTGTCTCGCGCGAAGAAGAAGGAGGCGGTCGCGTAATGGGCCAAAAAGTCCATCCCGGCGGCCTGCGGGTCGGCGTCATCCACGACTGGAAGTCGAACTGGTACGTGGGGAAGAAGGAGTTCCCGACCTACATCCTCGAGGACGTCCGGATTCGCGACCACATCAACACGAAGCTCGGCCACGCGGGCCTGTCCGACATCCTGATCCGCAAGGACAAGCAGCGGATCACGGTCGACATCTTCACCGCGCGCCCGGGCATCGTGATCGGCAAGTCGGGCGTCGAGGTCGACGCGCTCCGCAAGGAGCTGCACTCGATCACGGGCAAGAACGTCCACATCAACATCAA
>JALYRA010000318.1 GCA_030855545.1 Actinomycetota bacterium
TCCCGACCGTGACGCGGAGCGGGCAGCCGATCAGGTCGGCGTCGGCGAACTTCTCGCCGGGGCGCAGCTCGCGGTCGTCGAGCAGGACGTCGAGCCCTTCCGCGGAGAGGCTCTCGGCCACCTGCTCCCCGAGCGTCACGAGCTCGGGGTTGTCCCAGCCGAGCACGACGACATGGACGTCGTAGGGCGAGATCTCGGCCGGCCAGACGATCCCTCCGTCGCTTCCGTGCTGCTCCACCGCCGCCGCGAGCACCCGACCAGGCCCGATTCCGTACGAGCCCATCAGGATCAGCTTCTCGACGCCGTCCTCGTCCAGGTACTTGGCGCCGAAGGACTCCGAGTAGCGGGTGCCGAGCTTGAAGATGTGGCCGACCTCGATCGCCGTCTGGAAGCCGAGCCGGCCGCTGCAGAGGGGGCAGGCGTCGCCCTCCTTCGGCTCGCGGATGTCCGCGAACTCGGCCCGGTAGTCGCGACCGGCCTCGACGCCGCGGAGGTGCCGGCCGGTGCGGTTGGCGCCGGAGACGAACTGCCCCTCGCGCAGCGTCTCGTCGGCGACGACCTGCCCGGGGAATCCAACCGGCCCGAGCGAACCGCCCTCGGCGCCGAACCCCGCCACGATCTCGTCGTCGGTCGCCGGGCGAAAGCCGGAGCCGAGCGCCGACTGCAGCTTGGCTTCATCGAGCCGGTCGTCGCCGCGCAGGAGGGCGAGCACGAGCGTGCCGTCGTCTTTGACGACGGGCATGGCTTTCGTGGTTGCCGCGAGGTCGATCGAGAGCAGCTCCGCGAGGGCTTCGCACGTGCGAGTGTCAGGGGTCTCGACCTCGGCGGGCGTGTCGTGCCGCTCGGGGAAGTCCGGAGCCCGCGGGACTCCGCGCGCGATCTCGAGATCGGCGGCGTAGTCGCCGTTCTCGCACGTTACGAGCGTGTTCTCGCCGGAACCGGACGGCGCCAGGTAGTCGAACGACTCCTTGCCGCCCATCATCCCGCTCTCCGCCTGGACATAGAAGGTCTCGAGGCCGCAGCGCTCCCAGATTCGGTCGTATGCCCTCTTGTGCGCCTGGAAGCTGACGTCGAGCCCCGCCGCGTCGCGGTCGAACGAGTAGGAGTCCTTCATCACGAACTCGCGGACGCGGAGCAGCCCGGCGCGGGGCCGCGGCTCATCGCGGTTCTTGGTCTGGAAGTGGTACCAGGACTGCGGCAGTTGCCGGTAGCTCTGGAGCTCGAGCGCGTGAAACGTGAACGTCTCCTCGTGTGTGATCGGGAGCACGTAGTCGCGTCCGTTGCGGTCCTCGAGCTTGAACAGCTCGGAACTGCCGTAGCGGCCCGACGTGATCCAGAGCTCCGCCGGCGTCAGCACGGGCGCGAACATCTCCTGCGCGCCGATCGCGTCCAGCTCCTCGCGGACGATCTGCTCGACCTTCCGGTGCACGCGCCAGCCGAGCGGCAGCAGCGTCCACAACCCCGCGCTCACCTGGCGGATGAAGCCGCCGCGCACGAGCAGCTTGTGCGAGAGCGCCTCGGCGTCGGCCGGCGCGTCGCGCAGGGTCGGCAGATGCAGCTTCGAAGCGCGGTGGATCATCGCGGGAATCTAATCGAGCGGGATCAAGGAGGCTTCGGCCATCGCGAGGGCGGCCGGCTTGGCCATCTTCAAGCGCTTCGGGCGCTGCATGCCCTGCTCGATCCAGCGGTCGATCTCGAAGAAGAGCTCGTCGATCAGGATGTCCGAGCTCACCTTCTTGAGCACGCGGCCGTGGGCGTAGATGAAGCCGACGTCGCGGCCGCCGGCGATGCCGAAGTCGGCGTCGCCCGCCTCGCCGGGGCCGTTGACGGCGCAGCCCATCACCGCGACCTCGAACGCCTGGGGGTAGGTCTTCAGCCGCTCCTCGACGACGACGGCGAGTTTCTCGACGCCGACGTTGTCGCGCCCGCAGCTCGGGCAGGAGATCATCACCGGGCCACGCTCACGGAGGCCGAGCGCCTTCAGGATCTCGAAGGCGGTTTCGATCTCCTTGACCGGATCGGCGGTGAGCGAGACGCGAATCGTGTCGCCGATCCCGTCCGAGAGCAGCGAGCCCATTCCGACCGCACTCTTGATCGAGCCGGAAAACGGCGTGCCCGCTTCGGTAACGCCGAGGTGGAGCGGGTACGGCACCTTCGCCGAGAGCATGCGGTAGGCCCGGATCATCGTCGGCACGTGGCTCGACTTGACCGAGATCTTGAAGTCGCGGTAGTCGAGCCGTTCGAGCAGCTCGACCTCCTCGATCGCGGCGGCGACGAGCGCTTCGGCCTGATCGTGCTGCGCGAGCTCGTGGAGGTGCTGCGGCAGCGAGCCGGAGTTCGCGCCGATCCGCATCGGGATCCCTGCTTTCTTGGCTGCGTTGACGACCAGCTCGACCTTGTCGGGGCCGCCGATGTTGCCGGGGTTGATCCGGACGGCCGCGACGCCGGCGTCGATCGCCTTGAGCGCGAGGCTCGCGTTGAAGTGGATGTCCGCGATCACCGGGATCGGGCTGAAGCGGACGATCCGGGCAAGCGCGTCGGCGTCCTCGATCTTCGGGACGGCGCAGCGGACGACCTCGCAGCCGGCGGAAGCGAGCGCGGCGATCTGGGCAGTCGTGGCCTCGACGTCACGCGTCGGTGTCAGCGTCATCGACTGAACGACGACCGGCGAGCCGCCGCCGATTGCGACGTTGCCGACCTTGATCCGGACGCTCGAGGACATGGGCAAAGGGTACCGGGCCGTTCCGTCGCAACTACGGTTGTGGGGACAGTCCCCACAACTCGAGTTGCCGCGGCAGCTAGTTGCCCAAGCGGCCGATGTCGTTCGAGAGACCGATGAAGAACAAGAGGAGGACGACGGCGATCCCCACTACCGAGACGCGTTCGTAGACCTCCCGTGCGACCGCCTTGCCCCGGATTCCCTCGATCACCGAGAACGCGATGTGACCGCCGTCGAGCGGCAGCAGGGGGAGCAGGTTCAAGAGCGCCAGCGAGAGACTGATCAGCCCGAGCACCCAGAGGTAGCTCTCGGCGCCCTGCTCGACCGCCTGGGAGGATCCCTGCACGATTCCGACCGGACTCGAGATCTCGTCGCGTCCATCGCCGGTCACAAGACGGCCGACTGTGGCGCCGATCTCCTTCGTCACGATTCCGGTGACGCGAACGGCCTGCCACGTCGAGTCTGCCGGGCCGAGCCCTTCGCCGCGGAGGACGAACCCGAGGCGGTAGCCGCCGTCGGTCTGCTCGGGTTGCACCGGGCCGAGCGTGACCGTCTCGCCGCTCCGCTCGACAATCACCCGCAAGGGCCGGCCACCCGAGCTTGCGATCGTCTCGGAGATCTCGTCCGCCTCGACCAGCGTGCCGCCGATCGAGACGATCTCGTCGCCGGCGCGAAGGCCCACCGACGCCGCAGGCGTGTCCGCGACGACGTTGTCGACCGTTCGGGTCGCCTTGCCTCCGCCCGCCATGAAGAGGAGCGCGAAGAGCACCACGGCGAGCACGAGGTTCGCAGCCGGGCCGGCGAAGATGACCGCGATCCGCTTCCAGGTCTTCGCGCGCCAGTACGCATCGGGGGCCAGTGCGTCGTCGATCTCGTTGACACCTCGCTCGGCAGACTTCGCCGCTGCCGGCGAGAGCGACACGTCGGCCACCGCCGCCTTGACCGTCGAGATTGCGGCTCGCGCGCCCGAGTAGTCGTTCTCCTCCAGGCGATCGCGGAGCTGGTCGACCGGGCGGCGCAGAGATGGATCCTCCTCCATGGCGCGACCGAAGTGGACGTCGAGGTCACCCGCCGCCGGACGGTGCATCCCAGGGATCTTCACGTAGCCGCCGAGCGGGATTGCGCCGACCCCATACTCGATCCCGTTTCGGGTCGTCTTGGCGAGCGCCGGCGGGAAGCCGAGATAGAACTTGCGCGGGTTCATCCCGACCGCGCGCGCCACGAAGAAATGACCCGCCTCGTGGATGAGGATCAGGAAGCCGAGTCCCAGAATTGAGACGAGGATGCTCATGCGACGGGGACCCCTCGCTCCGCGAGGCGCCGTGCCGCGGCGTCGGCCTCGACGAGCTCCGCTAGATCGAGAGCGGCAGCGCCGTCAGCCGACTCGAGCGTCGCAGCGACGACCTCGGCTATCCCGAGGAACGGCAGCCGGCCATCGAGGAACGCGGCTACGGCGACCTCGTTCGCGGCGTTGTAGGCCGCCGGGAACGTTCCGCCGGCCTCGCCCGCGTGTCGCGCGAGCGCGAGCAGCGGAAACGTGTCCAGGTCGGGCGCCGAAAACTCGAGCGTCAGCCCCGACGCGAGGTCGAGCGGCGGCAGGTCGGTCGCGAGGCGGGTCGGATAGGTCAGCGCGTATGAGATCGGCACCGTCATGTCGGGGTACCCCAGGTGCGCGAGCGCGGCGCCGTCGCGGAGGCGCACGATCGAGTGGACAACCGACGTCGGGTGCACGACGACCTCGATCCGGTCATAGGGGACGCCGAAGAGGAAATGGGCTTCGATCAGCTCGAGACCCTTGTTCGCGAGCGTGGCCGAATCGATCGTGATCTTCGGCCCCATGCTCCACGTCGGATGCGCGAGCGCTTCCTCGATGCTCACGCCTTCGAGCTCCGAGCGGGAGCATCCCCGAAACGGCCCTCCGGACGCCGTCAGCACGAGGCCGGCGACCGTGTCGGCCGCGCGCCCTTCGAGACACTGGAAGAGGGCGGAGTGCTCCGAGTCGACCGGGAGCAAGAGGCCGCCTCCCCGCTCCTTCGCCGCGAGCGCGAGCGCACCCGCGGCGACGAGGCTCTCCTTGTTCGCAAGCGCAAGCGTGATGCCACGCTCGAGCGCCCAGAGCGTCGCGCCGACGCCTGCGAAGCCGACGACCGCGTTGAGCACGAGATCGGGCTCAGCCGCATCGAGCAGCTGCGTGAGGTCGCCGCCCACCTGGACGTGCTCGACGCCGTGCTCGCCCGCAAGTGCTGTCAGGTCGGACGACCCAGCCGCAAGAGCGCAGAGTTCGAGCTCCGGGTTCCGCTCGACGACCCCGATCGCCTGCCGGCCGATCGAGCCGGTAGCGCCGAGCAGCGCGATTCGCTTCACCGGGACAGTGTGCCCTACGCGACCGCGATGACCACGTAGAACGCGGCCACCGAGGCGAAGAGGAGCGAATCGATGCGATCGAGCATGCCACCGTGGCCGCCGAGCAGCTGGCCGGAGTCCTTCACCTGCAGGTCGCGCTTGAGGGCGGACTCGAACAGGTCGCCTGCCGCGCCTGCGAGCGCAATTGCTGCGCCGAACCCGATCGACTCCG
This sequence comes from Actinomycetota bacterium, assembly GCA_030855545.1. Taxonomy (GTDB): domain Bacteria; phylum Actinomycetota; class Thermoleophilia; order Gaiellales; family Gaiellaceae; genus Gaiellasilicea. The sequence continues at coordinate 5,295 of JALYRA010000318.1, forward strand.
GGATGGTCAGGAAATCCTGACCGTACAGCGCGAAGAACGCGACCGCGATCGCGGCGGCGGTACCGGCGAGGAATCCCTCCCACGTCTTGCCCGGCGACAGCGAAGGCGCGAGCTTGTGCCGGCCGACGAGGCGGCCGACAAGATAGGCCGCAGTGTCGTCCGCGAACACCGCCAGCAGGACGGTGAAGACCGCCAGTCGGCCGTGGTCGGGAAGGTCGCGGAGAAGCAGCAGATGACCAAGCCCGAGCGAGATCCAAGCGACCCCGAGGACGGTCACGCTCATCGTCACCGTCGCCGTCTGACGCGTGTCCGCGATGCCGTAGAGCAGGAACGCGAGCACGAGCGTGACCATGAAGCCGCCGACCATCCACTCCGCGCCGCCGAGCTGAGCGCCCAGCAAGGTCGCGAGCGCGCCCGCGTAACCGGCAAGAACGAGCGGCCGCAGCCCGCGCCCCATCACGTACAGCTCGTGGAGCGCGACGAGCGACGCGAGCACGGCCAGGCCGAAGAGCCACCACCCGCCGAGATAGACCAGGTAGAGAACGACCGGGACGCCGACGATGGTGACGAGAACGCGCGAGGCGAAGTTGTTCACCTATCGGCCGCCGAACCGCCGCCGCCGCGTGGCGTAGTCCGCGAGTGCGCTCTGCAGCTCCGGCTCGCCGAAGTCCGGCCACAGCGTGTCGACGAAGACGAGCTCGGCGTACGCGAGCTGCCAGAGGAGGAAGTTCGAGAGCCGCAGCTCGCCGGAGGTGCGGATCAGGAGGTCAGGATCGGGGAGCTCGGGCGCGTAGAGCCGCGCTGCCACCGCGTCCTCGTCGAGGTCCTCGGGCGCGACGCCCGACTCGATCAGCCTCCGCACGGCTTCGACCAGCTCGGCGCGGCCGCCGTAGTCGAACGCGATCCAGAGTGAGAGACGGTCGTTCGCGGCCGTCTCGTCCTCGAGCGCCGTCATTCGCTCCCGGAGCCAATCAGGCGCACGGTCACGGCGGCCAATAAACCGTGTTCGGACGCCCTGCTTCGCGAGATCCGGAAGCTCACGCTCGATCGTCTCTCCGAAGATCTCCATCAGCGATTCGACCTCGTCCGCCGGCCGGGCCCAGTTCTCGGTCGAGAAGGCGTAGACGGCGAGCGAGCGGACGCCGAGGTCGATCGCCGCCTCGACCGTCCGCCGGAGCGCACGCGTGCCCTCGCGGTGCCCGTCCGCGACGGGGAGTCCGCGCCGCTCCGCCCAGCGGCCGTTGCCGTCCATGATGATCGCGACGCTACGGGCGAGATCGGTCGGTTCGAGGTCGATGGCGACCTCTATACCTCCATGATCTCGGTCTCTTTGTTTCTGATCAGGTCGTCGATCGTCTTCGTGTGCTCGTCGGTGAGCTCCTGCACCTGCTTCTCGCCGCGGCGCTCTTCGTCGTCGCCGACCTCGCCGTTCTTGACGAGCTCCTCGAGCCCCTTCATCACGTCGCGGCGGACGTTGCGAATCGCGACCTTGCCCTCCTCCCCGTAGCGCCGCACGAGCTTCACGAGCTCTTTGCGCCGCTCCTCGGTCAGTTGCGGGATCGGCAGGCGAACGACCTTGCCGTCGTTCGAGGGCGACAGACCGAGGTCCGATTCCTGCACTGCCTTCTCGATCGCCTTGATCTGCGTCGGGTCGAACGGCTGGACGGTGAGCAGACGCGGCTCCGGCGCGCCGATCGTGGCCATGTTCTTCAGCGGCGTCGGCGTGCCGTAGTAGTCGATCGTGATCCGGTCGAGGAGCGCCGCCGACGCGCGGCCGGTGCGCACGCTGTTGAACTCCGTTCGCGTGTTCTCGATCGACTTGTCCATCCGCCGCTTCGCGTCGTCCAGGAACTCCTCGATCGTCGCCATCAGCTCTCCTTCTTCTTCTCGGACAGTGGATGCAGCTCGGAAATCAGCGTGCCGACGCGCTCGCCGCGCGCGACGCGGAGGATATTCCCCTCGGCGAGCTCGAAGACGTGGATCGGCAGGCCGTTCTCCATGCAGAGCGAGAGCGCGGTCGTGTCCATGACGCGCAGGTTGCGCTCGATCGCCTCCAAGTGCGTCAGCTCCGGCAGGAAGATGGCGTCCGGATCGATGTTCGGGTCGCCGTCGTAGACGCCCTTCGTGCCGCTCTTTCCCATCAGGATCGCTTCGGCGCCGATCTCGAGCGCGCGTAGCGCCGCGGCGGTGTCGGTGGTGAAGAACGGATTCCCGGTGCCTGCCGCGAAGATGACGATGCGGCCCTTCTCGAGGTGGCGCATCGCCCTCCGCCGGATGTACGGCTCGGCGACCTTGGACACCTCGAGCGCCGAGAGGACACGTGTGTCGGCGCCGAGCCGCTCGAGCGCGTCTTGGAGCGCGAGCGCGTTCAGGACGGTCGCGAGCATGCCGGCGTAGTCTCCCGTTGCGCGGTCCATGCCTTCCGCCGCTGCGGCCATCCCGCGGTAGATGTTGCCGCCACCGACGACGATCGCCAACTCGAGCCCCTCGGTCTGGACCTGGGCAATCTCCTGCGCGACGGCAGCGACCGTCTTGGGGTCGATCCCGTACTCGCCGTCGCCCATCAAGGCCTCGCCGGAGAGCTTCAGCAGGACGCGGCGGAACGCGGGAGCGGTGCCGGTGAGCGCCCGCTCCGTCTCCTCCTGGTCAACCGTCACGAGCCTATTCTGCGACAGAGAGCCGCTTGAACGCGACGACACGCGCGCCGGCCTCCGTGAGAGCCTGGCCAACCGTCTTCGCCGAGTCGTGGATCCAGGGCTGCTCGGTGAGCGTTCCGCCCGGCTGCATCGCATAGAACCGCTTCGCGAGCATGCCCGTCACGATCTTCTCCTTCGCCTGCTCGGGCTTGCCTGCGAGCTCGTCGGAGTTGAGATAGACCTGCTTCTCCGCTTCCAGGGTCTCGGCCGGCACGTCCTCCTTCGAGAGCCACTCGGGCGCGCCGAACGAGATGTGCATCGCGAGCTGGCGCGCCAGCTTCTCGGTGCCCCCCGCGATCTTGACGAGCACTCCGATCTTGTTGGCCGGCGGATGTGCATAGGCGTTCAAGACCTCGCCGTCGCCCTGCTCGTAGCGCTCGGCACCGACGATGGCGATGTTCTCGCCGAGTTTGGCGCCGATGGCGACCAGATCGTCCTCGAGCGCGGCGACGGCGTCCGGCCCGTCGGCGTGGACCGCCTCGAGCACCTTCTTCGCGAAAGCCTGGAACTCGTCGTTCTTCGAGACCGGCTCGGTCTCGCAGCCGACGGCCACCATTGTTCCCTTGCCGTCCTCGAGCCGGTAGCCGACGAGGCCTTCGGTCGTCGCACGGCCGGCGCGCTTCGCCACCTGCGCCATGCCCTTCTCACGCAGGAGCGTTCGGGCCGCATCGAGGTCACCGCTCGTCTCGACGAGCGCCCGCTTGGCGTCCATCATCGGCGCGCCCGTGGCGTCTCGAAGTTCCTTGACCTGCGCGGCGGTGATCGTCGTGCTCACGCCTGCTCCTTCTCGGTGTCTTCGGTCGGCTCGATCTCGGCCACGGGTTCCTCGACAATGGGTTCCTCGACAACCGGTTCCTCGACAACGGGTTCCTCGACAACGGGTTCCTCGACTACAGACTCCTCAACGACGGCCGCCTCAGCGACCGGCGCCGCTTTGGCCGCGGGAGGCTCTTCTGCGGCGGGAGCCGCTTCCGTCGGCTCCCCGGCCGGCTCCTCGGTCGCCGCCGACGCGCCGTTACCGTTTCCGGCGGCGGCCATCTCCTTCGGCGTCACCTTGCTCTGGCCGGCGGCGATCCCGTCGGCGATCGCTTTCAC
>JALYRA010000155.1 GCA_030855545.1 Actinomycetota bacterium
CGGCCGGCCCGTTGTTCCTCGGGAACACGGTCCAGAGCTACACGGTCACGCGCAACGGCAAGCTGTTTGCACGCGGCGTAACGCCGCCGAACAACATTGGCACGCGCACGACCCCGAACTACCGGGCATTGGCCGCGAAGCGAGTCGTTACCAAGGGCGGCACGTCGATCTTCGCCGGCCAGCGCGACGACGCGTTCTACGCCGACATCGGCCAGATCTTCGACCTGCTGGCGATCCGCAAGGGGATCGGCAACATGGGCGGCGGCAAGGACTTCTTCGCCGGCTATGCCGTTCATGCGATTGCACTCCAGATTCCGATTTCGGAGCTCCGCGCGAAGAACAGCACCATCGGCGTCTGGTCGTCGACCGACCGCCAGAACGTCACCGTTGCCGGCAAGCTCGTCAGGGGCTGGACGCAGGTGTCGCGCATTGCCAACCCGCTCGTCAACGAGGTCGTGGTCCCGACGCCCTTCAAGGACAAGTGGAACCGCTCACAGCCCGTGAACGACAAGCAGTTCGCAGGCCCGGTGCTGACGCCGGTGCTTGCGAAGCTGATGAACCAGCTCTACAAGGTGAACGCGCCCGAGACGAACCGGACCGACCTCGTGCAGGTCTTCGGCACCGGCATCCCCGGCCTCAACTTCACCGGCCCGACGGTCGCGGACCTGCTGCGGCTGAACTACTCGATCCCGGTCACTCCGGCAGGCCAGGTCAACCGCCTGGGCGTCATCGGCGGCGACAAGGGCGGCTTCCCGAACGGCCGCCGGCTCGGTGACGACGCGATCGACATCGCCGAGCAGGTCATGGCCGGCTTCCTGAAGGGGAACAAGGTCCCGCTCGGGGACGGCGTCGACGGGCCGGACGTGCCCGCGATGGGCTTCTTCCCGTACGAGTCCGACCCCGCAGGTGGCGGCACCAACACCAAGGGTCTGCAGAAGCCGTAATCGACCGCACGGGAGGGGTCACACGCTCATGTGTGGCCCCTCCTGTGTTCAGGGAAAGAGAGAAACGTGAAGCTGATCGCATTCTTGCTCGTCGTCGTGGCCGCAGTGACTGCCGCCACGCTCGGCGGCGTCTTCCGAGAGGGAGAGGCGGCCTCGGCCTCGCTGCAGCCGGAGGAAGCCCACCGGATCGCGGTCGAAGGCCTCCTCCTCCAGCAGCGGGCGCGCGTGACGGGGGACCCTGCGTTCTACCCCCGCGCCGAGCGCGTGCTGAACGAGGCGCTCGAGGTCGATCCGAAGAACGCGATGGCGCTTCGCGGACTGGCTGCGGTGGCGGCCTCGAGGCACCGGTTCAACGAGTCGCTCGAGCTCGCCCGTCGCGCGGAGCGGATCCAGCCCGACATCGCGGAGGTGCACGGACTGATCGGTGACGCCAGCCTCGAGCTCGGCCGCTACGACCAGGCATTTGCCGCCTTCGACCGCATGGTCGCCCTCAGACCTTCAGCGAGCGCATACGCCCGCATCTCGTACGCCCGCGAGTTGATCGGCGACATCGACGGGGCCATCGATGCAATGGAGCTCGCTGTCGACTCCGCCGGCATCGGGGAGCCGGCCGCCTGGTCGCGCACGCTCACCGGCAATCTGCTCCTCGGCGACAGGAAGATCGAAGCGGCGAGCATCCGCTATCGCGAAGCGCTCGAGTTCGTGCCGGAGTACGCGGGCGCGCTCGCCGGTCTCGGCGACATCGCGCTCGCCCGAGGCGATCTGGCGAAGGCGCTGCCGCTCTACCGCCGCGCCGCGAAGTCGATGGCGGTGCCGGACTACGCGGCCACACTCGGCGACCTGCTCGGCAGGCTCGGCAGGCGTCCGGAAGCCGAGCGGGCGTGGAAGCGCGCCGAGTCGCTCGAGCGGCTCTTCGCCGCGAACGGCGGCAGCAACCTGCTCGAGACCGCGGAGTTCGATCTCAACCACGACCGGAACTTCCGCACCGCGCTCGATCGCGCCCGGCGCGGCCGGGCCGAGCGTCCGAGCGTCGAAGGCGATCACGTGCTCGCGTGGGCGCTGTACAAGAACGGGCTGTGCGCCGAGGCCCGGACGGTCTCGTTGCGCTCGCTGCGCCTCGGCACCGTAGACGTCGACGGCCTCTACCATCACAGCCTGATCGAGCGCTGCCTCGGGAACGACGCTGCGGCTGCCCGCTACCTGGCCCGTGTCGAGGCGGCCGACCCTCGGTATCTCGACGCCCCGCCGTCGCCGCGGAGGCTCAGGGCGTAAGGGTTATTGTCGGCGGCGTGGAGCCCGTCTGCGTCGCCGACTACGAGCGCCTCGCGGAGGAGACGCTCGAGGCCGGCGCCTTTGGCTACTACGCCGGCGGCGCCGGAGACGAGCTCGCGCTCTCCGGCAACGTGGAGGCCTGGCGAGCGCTTCGACTGCGGCCGCGCGTACTCGTCGACGTCTCCGCTGTGTCCGCGGCGACGACCGTGCTCGGGACGCCGGTCTCGATGCCGCTCCTCGTCGCACCGACGGCGATTCAGCGGCTGGCGCACCCGGACGGCGAGCCGGGGATGGCACGGGCCGCAGCCGCCGCGGGAACCGTGATGTGCCTCTCGACGCTCGCGACCGCGACCCCGGAGGAGGTTGCGGCCGCCGCGCCCGCCGCGCCTCGTTGGTTCCAGCTCTATGTCTTCGGCGATCGCGGCGTCACCCGCGCCTTCGTCGAGCAGGCCGTCGAGCACGGCTACGGCGCGATCGTGCTCACTGTCGACGCGCCGAGGCTCGGGCGCCGCGAGCGCGACCTGCGCACGGGCTTTCGCGTGCCGGAGGAGATCGTGGTGCCGAGCATGGCTGCTCTGGGTGGGTGGGAGGGCGCGACGCCGCTCGAGCTACTCGGCGCGATCGATCCGTCACTCACCTGGAGCGACCTCGACGAGCTCCGCTCGCTCTCGTCGTTACCCCTCGTCCTGAAGGGGATCCAGACCGCCGAGGACGCGGCGCTCGCGGTCGAGCACGGAGTCGACGCGATCGTCGTCTCGAACCATGGCGGCCGCCAGCTCGATGCGGTGGCGCCGACGGCGGACATCCTGCCCGAGGTCGTCGAGGCGGTTGCCGGCCGGGTCGAGGTCTACGTCGACGGAGGCATTCGCCGCGGCTCGGACGTTGTCAAGGCGCTGGCGCTCGGCGCGCGGGCCGTCCTCGCGGGCCGGGCGCCGCTCTGGGGTCTCGCCTGCGACGGCGAGGCAGGCGCGACGCGCGTCCTCGCGCTTCTCCGTAACGAAATCGAGCTCGCGCTCGCCCTCTGCGGTTGCACGTCCCCCGGC
>JALYRA010000156.1 GCA_030855545.1 Actinomycetota bacterium
GGCGTCCGTTTGCAGATCCAAAACTTGGCGACCGCCGTCGCGAGCCGACGGAACGGCCCGTCCGCTTCGTCGTAGGCGCGAGCAAGCCGGAGCGCCGTCACCGTCGCCGCCTCCGACTCGACGCAGAGGTCGGCGAGGACATTCTGCATCAGCGGCTGCTCGGCGAGCGGCCGGCCGAATGCGGAGCGGTGCGCCGCGTGATGAGTCGCTTCGGCGACAGCGCGGCGCATCAATGCCGTCGAGCCGAGCACGCAGTCGAGCCGCGTGTGGTTGACCATCTCGAGAATCGTACGGATGCCGCGACCTTCCTCGCCGACGAGCCGCGCGACCGCGCCTTCGAGCGCGATCTCGGCCGAAGCGTTGGAGCGGTTCCCGAGCTTGTCCTTGAGCCGCTCGATCCGGAACCCGGGTTGCGGTCGTTCGAGCAGGAAGCAGGAGAGCCCGGCGGGCGCCTGCGCGAGCACGAGGAAAGCGTCGCTCATCGGCGCCGAGCAGAACCACTTGAGGCCGTCGAGCTCCCAGATGTCTCCGCTCGGCCGCGCAATCGTCTCGTTCGCTCGGACGTCGGACCCGCCCTGGCGCTCGGTCATCGCCATTCCGCAGAGCGCGTCGCCGTTCGTCAGACGCGGGCTCCACTCGTCGGCGAGATCGGGCTGAGCGCGGAGCGCCGGCACCGAGGCGAACGTCATCGAAAGCGGACAGCCGACGCCTGCCTCGACCTGGCCGAGCAGCATGAAGAGCGCCGCCCGCGCCACGTGCGCCCCCGGGCGCCCGTCCACCCACGGCAGCGATTGCAGCCGCGCATCGAGCCCCAGCCGTAAGAGCGAGTCCCAGGCGGGATGGAACTCGATCTCGTCGATCCGCTCGCCGTAGCGGTCGTGTGTGCGCAGCACGGGCGGATGCTCGTTCGCGAGTCGTCCCCACTCGAGTGGCGCGCCGCCGAGAGCCTCCCCGAAGGCGGCAATCTCGGTTTCCCAGGGCGCGCCGCCTTCGCGGCGCACTCCGTCGACGAGCGCGGTGTCCTGCTCGTACAGGTTGTAGCCGGCAAGCGCCGGCGGCTGGTTCGCGGTGCGGAGCTCCATGCGTGCCATTGTGGCGAGCGTGCCAGAAACTCGCTACATCGGCCGGGCGAATGTCGCGAAACGGCTCAGACTCCTGGAGGGAGAGCCCGCGCGAACCGTCTATTGCGACGGGCAGGTGCGGATGGAGCTCGAGGACACCGTGTTGACCGTGACGCCGCCATTCGGGCTCGAGCACGAGGGCGAGTATCCGGTCGTCCGGGCGGAACCGGTGCTCGCTGCGCTCGCCGCCGAGCCCCGCGTTGCCGTCTTACTCGTCCGGATGGGCGGCTACGCAGTGGGCGTCTTCGAGGCCGAGACGCTCGTCGCCTCGAAGGTCGGGACGCGTTTCGTCAAGGGCCGGCACAAGAAGGGCGGGTCGTCCGCGAACCGCTTCCGCCGCCGGCGCGGCGAGCAGGAGCGCGAGCTGGTCGACGCCGCGGCCTCGGAGGCGGCAAGGGTGCTCGGCCCGTGGCACGAACGCGTCGAGCGCGTCGCGCTCGGCGGAGACCGTTCGGCGGTGTTGCGGGTGCTCGAGTCGCGTCCCGACCTCGCCTGGCTCCAACCGCTCGCGCTCGAGCGCTTCTTCGACGTCCCGGAGCCGCGGCAGCGCGTGCTCGAGGCGCTCCCGTACCAGCTCTATGCCGCGAAGGTGGTCGAGGAGCCGCGTTAGCCGTTCAGGTGCACGAGCGTGGCGCCGTCGGCGGAGTCGCTGTCTCGGCTGTCGACGAGCGGGTGCTTGTCGAGCTCGTCGCGAACGGCCGCGCGCACGGCGCCGGTGGCTCGGCCGTGGATGATGCGAACGCTCGGAAGTCCGGCCAGGGACGCGTCGTCGACGAACGAGCGGACGGCCTCTCGCGCCTCCTGGGCGCGCTGCCCGCGGACGTCGAGCTCGTCCGAGACATCGGCACTCGCCGCGGCGACGACGGTCACGGGTGGTGTCTCCGGCTCCGGCTCGCGGCGTCGAGAGGGGCGCAAGCGGGCGAGCGGGATTCGCAGGCGGTGACCCGCAGGTCCGACGACCTCAGCCTCCTCGCCCTCGATCGCCGCGATCGTCCCGTGGACGCCGAGCGCCGGTGCCTCCACCGGATCTCCCGTCGCGAGTGGGCCGGTCAGCGGCAGAGGCTCGTCGAGAGCGCGGATCGCGCGCTCGACACGCACCGCGCGGTCGGCTGCGGCTCCGAGGCGGCGGTCGCGCTCGGGCTCGTCG
>JALYRA010000367.1 GCA_030855545.1 Actinomycetota bacterium
GCGCCGAGCGGCAGCCCGAGCGCGCGCAGCCAGAGCGCCGCGAATCCGCCGGCGCCGAGGTAGGTGAGCAGGATGAAGAGATTCCAGCCCGCCACCGTCCCCAAGAGCGCTTCGAGCGGCCCGAACACGATCGCGAACGGCCACGCGGCGAAGTTCATGCGAGGTTCGACGACCGGTTGGAAGCTGTACGGATCGAGCCACGGCTCCTCGCCGCGCGCCAGCTGATGGCCGGGAAGCCAGAGCGCGTACGCCGTCTGCAGATGGTCGCCTGGCGTGACTCGTCCCTCGCGCGGCGTCCCGTAGCCGAGGAAGCGATCGGTCTCGAAGACCGCGGGCGACGTCGCGAGCATCCCCGCGCTGAGATAGAGCGCGGCCGCTAGCCCGGCAATGCCTGCGCGGCCGCGAGCAGCACGTCGAAGTCGGGCACCTCCGAGTCCTCGTACCGCCACGATCCGAGCACCGTACCGTCCTCGCCGACGAGGAACGCGCTGCGCCGCGGCACGCCCTCCATCCAGCGCCACACCCGTGCCGCGTCGAAGCGCTTCGCCAGGGCGCCGTTCCAGTCCGAGAGCAACGGAACGTCGATCCCGAGCGCCTCCTTCCAGGCGCGGTGCGACCAGTGCGAGTCGCGCGAGACGCCGAGCACGCGGACGCCGGCGCGTCCGAACTCGGCGCTCCTGTCACGCAGGAGCAGCAGCTCCTGTGTTCAGGTGCGCGACCAGTCGAAGAGGTAGAAGAGGAGCAGGACGGGCCCACCTTCGAGCAGTTCCTCGAGCTCCATCTCCGAGCCGTCGTCGAGCCAGAACACGGATCGAATCTACCCGCCGAGGCGGAGCACCGCGTCCGCGTGCCGGCGCGCAGCGGCGTTCGCGAGCTCCCCGGGCCCGAGCTCGACCACGAACGAGAGCTGCCCGAGCCCGTTTTGCCAGCGCGACGCGGTTGCCGGCGGCCACTCCAGCGAGCGGTACGGCACGCCCGCCAGCCGTGCGTAGCGGCGTGCGACCGCGCGGCTCGGCCCCCACGCTCGCACGAGCGCCTGCGGCTGATGGAACCAGATCGTCACGTCCGGCCGCAGCCGCAGGATCAGCTTCCGCGCGATCAGCGTCTCGCGCTGCGTCGCCGCGAGGAAGTCGCGGTTCAAGTCGGCGCCGTGTGCGTTCGTGCGTCGGCGGCGCGCGAATCCGTCGGGATTCAGCTGGTGGACGAGCCAGAGATCCGCCTGCGGCCGGGAGCGCTGGAGCAGCCGCGTCACCTCGATCCCCTCGCACTCGTCCCCGTGGATGCAGCCGACGACGAGGATCCTTGGCCCCTCGCCGCGAACGTGCACGACCTCGATCGCCCTGCCCTCGTACGACCGTCCGAGCTGCTCCGCGGGCGCCGCCAGGAGAGCGGCGACGAGCAGGACGCGCAGCACCAGGCGCTATGCCGACGCCGGCACGGCTTCGGTCGCCTTCGCGATCTCCTCGACCACCTCGACGATGTCGCGGTTGGCGTTGAAGACCCGCAGCTGGCGGTCGGAGCCGTTGCCGCGCCCGAGGATCTCGCCGATCCCCTCCAGCTCCCGCTCCGAGCCGAGCTCGCGCGCGTGCGGCTCGATCTCCTTCAACGTCCGCCGAACCAGCTGCGCGACCGGCATGCGGTTGCGGGCGCCCGTGAGGAGATCCATCACCGGCGCCTCGAGCCCGTAGCGGGCGGCGAGCCACTTGTTCTCGGTCGTCAGGATCCGGTGGAAGGACGGAATCTGCTCGCCGCGCTCGTACTGGTCACAGAGGAATTTGACGAGCGCCTGGCAGTACGCCGCGAGCGCGACGGCGTCCTCGACCCGCGTGACGGCGTCGCAGATCCGAATCTCGATCGTGCCGAGCCGCGGGTGCAGGCGGATGTCCCACCAGATGTGCGTGTAGTCGGCGATGCAGCCGGTGCGCTCGAGCTGCCCGACGACCTCGGCGTAGTCGGCGTAGTCGCGGAAGCGCGGCGGCGGGCCTGAGCGCGGGAACGCGGCGAAAACCATCTGCCGGCTCGACGCGAGACCGGTCGGCTCGCCGCGCCAGAACGGCGAGGACGCGGAAAGCGCGAGCAGCGGGCCGAGCTGGGGGAGGAGCCCGTTCACGACCTGGATCGCCTTCTCGGGATCGTCGACGGCGACGTGGACGTGCATGCCGAAGATCAGCTCGCGCCGGGCGATGTACTGGAGCTGGTCGACGAGGTTGCGGTAGCGGTCGCGCGCGGTGATCCGCTGCCGCTCGAAGAGGCTGAATGGGTGCGTCCCGGCCGAGCCGACGCGCAGGCCCTTCTCCCGCGCGACCCCGGTGACGTACGCGCGGAGCTTCAGCAGCTCGTGCTGCACATCGCCCGCGTTGCGACACACCGGCGTCGCAATCTCGAGCACCGACTGCATCAGCTCGGCGTTGATCCGCGGCTCCAGCTCGTGCCCGGAGATCGCCTGCAGCACGGTGTCGATGTGCTGGACGAGGTCGAAGGTCTCGCCGTCGAGGAGCATGTACTCCTCCTCGACGCCCAGCGTGAACGGATCGGACGAGCCGAACTTGTGGTCGAGGACGCTGCCCGCCGGGACGACGCCGTCGCCCTTGCCCGTGATCGAGGTCGGATAGATCTGCTTCATGGATTGAGAACGGCGTCGGCCTCGATCTCGACGCGCCAGCGCGGGTCGAGCAGGCCCTTGACGACGACGGCGGTCGAGGCCGGCCGGATCTCCGAGAACACCTCGCCGTGCGCGCGCGCAATCTCCTCGTAGTCGCCCGCGTCGGTCAGGTAGATGCGGGTGCGGACGACGTCTGCAAAGCCGGCGCCGGCCTCGCCGAGGGCACCCCCGACGATCTCGAGGCACAGCCGCGCCTGCTCGTAGGCGCCCTCGGGCGGATCGCCCTCGCGCGGGATCGGCGCCGTGCCGGACACGTGCACGTTCGGGCCGCTGACGAGTGCCCGCGAGTAGCCGACCACCGGCTCGAACGGCGAGTGCCCCGGGATGAGGCGGCGTTCCACGCCGCTAGTATCGCGCGCCGTGGAAGCGCTGCGCCAGATCGACGAGTGGGCCGCGCCGCACGCCGCCGCCGCTGTGGTGACGCCGGCCGGGGTCTCCGTGACCCACGGCCCCGCGGACCACGTCTTCCGGTGGGCGTCGGTGACCAAGCTCGCGACGGCGCTCGCCATCCTTGTCGCGATCGAGGAGGGTGTCGTCGATCTCGATGATCCGGCCGGACCGGAAGGGTCGACCGTGCGCCATCTCCTCGCCCACGCGAGCGGCCTTCCCTTTCACGACGGGCCGCCGATCGCGCCGGTTGGTCGGCGGCGGATCTACTCGAACCAGGGCTTCGAGGCGCTCGCGGCGCACGTGTCGGAAAGCGCTGAGATGCCGTTCGCCCGCTACCTCGCGGAGGCCGTCTTCCTCCCGCTCGGGATGGGGGCGGAGCTGCGAGGCTCGGCGGGTGCAGACGTCCACGGGACGCTTACAGATGCTGCCGCGCTCGCGCAGGAGCTTCTCGTGCCGACGCTCGTTGCGGCCGAGACGCTTGCAGAGGCGACGACGGTCGCGTTTCCCGGACTCGCCGGCGTGCTTCCCGATTACGGGCGCTTCGACCCGATGGACTGGGGGCTCGGGTTCGAGCTCAAGGACGGCAAGGACGGGCACTGGTCGGGAACGCAGACCTCGTCGCGGACGTTCGGCCACTTCGGTGGCTCGGGGACGTTCCTGTGGGTCGATCCCGAGCTCGCGGTCTCGCTCGTCGTCCTCACAGACCGGGAGTTCGGCGAGTGGTCGAAGACCGCCTGGCCGGAGCTCTCGGACGCGCTAGTCGAGGAAGTCGAGGAGAAGCCGGTTTAGCTCGTCCGGCTGCTCGAGGCTCGGCAGGTGGCCGGCGCCGTCGATCGTCTCCAGCCGCGCGCTGGGAATCTCGCGCGCAAGCATCGCGGATGCCGCCTGCATGTCCTCGAGGTCGGCGCCGCCGACGACGACGAGCGTCGGTGCAGCGACCTCCGCGAGCCGCTCCTCGGCCGACGGCTGCGGCCAGGCCGAGCTCGTCTTCCCTTCCATCGGCAACTGTTGCTCGTACGAGCGCAGGGTCATCGCCTGGGTGAGCTTGCGGACGTCCGCCGCGGCGTCCGGCGCGAGCCACATGCGCGCCTGCTGCGCCGCGGCGGCGGCGAGGTCGCCGCGCTCGATCGCCTCCTCTTCCTCGGCGAAGCCCGCCTGCGCCACCTCTGACCACTCCCACGAGCCGAGCCCGGGCGCGACGAGAACGAGCCGCTGCACGAGCTCCGGCCGCGCGACCGCAAGCTCGAGAGCGATGCGGCCGCCGAACGAGCAGCCGACGACCGCGGCCTGCCCGTCGAGCTGTCGCGCCGCGAAGTCGACGTAATCGACGATGCCCGGCTCGAGCGCTTCGTCGCCGAACCCGGGCAGGTCGGGTGCGATTGCTCTGTGCCCGCCGGCTTCGAGCGCCTCGATCTGCGGCGCCCACATCCGCCGGTCGGCGATCCCCGCGTGCAGGAGCAGAACGTCACTCATCGGCGAACAGGGGTCGCAGAAGCTCGTCGAACGTCTCGCTGTCGCAGCTCGCTACGACCGCCGGCGTGACGGCGCGCACAGACGCTGTTCGCGGAATCCCCATCGCGAGCGCCACTTCGCCGAACGAGTCGCCCGGCCGGAGAACGCGGCGCTCGCCGAGCCCTTCCTGGCTGACGCTCAGCATTCCCGAGAGCACGATGTAGAAGCGGTCGCCGGGCTCGCCCTCGCGTACGACGGTCTGCCCGGGCGCGACGTCCTCGCGCTCGAGCCGGGCGGCGAGCCTCGATAGGTGCTCGCCGGGAAGGCCGGACAGCAGACCGACGCGGGTCAGCTCGTGGACGGTGGCGGGCACGTGGCGCACGGCAGTACCGTAGCGGCGTGGGGGTTCTGGATCGCTGGCGCTTCTGTCCGGTCTGCGGCGCGTCGCTTCGGCTCGAGCGCGGCAAGGTCGAGTGCCCCGGCTGCGGGTACGAGAGCTGGGCGAATCCCGTCCCGGGCGCGCAGGCTCTGGTCGAGCGGGACGGGGAAGTGCTCCTCGGCCGCCGCCGCTTCGATCCCTCCGCGGGACTCTGGGACATTCCGGGCGGCTTCGTCGAGGAGTATGAGCACCCGCTCGACGCTCTGCGCCGCGAGCTTCGCGAGGAGACCGGGCTCGAGATCGAGCCGACGGAGTTCCTCGGCATCTGGATGCAGGCGTACGGCGAACGGAATGTCCTCTGCCTCACGTGGCTCGCACACCCGGTCGGCGGCGAGGCGCGGGCAGGCGACGACCTCGACGAGTTGCGCTGGTTCGGCCCGGACGAGCTACCGGCGCCGGCTGAGCTCGCGTTCGAGAGCTTCGTCCTGATCCTGTCACTCTGGCGTGCGCGGCACGAGCACCCGTAGCGCCTGCGGCTCGATCCGGAAGCGGAGCGGCGTGTCGAGCTCGACCGGCTCGCCGTCGATCGCCGTGCGGAGCCGCGGGAGTGGAGAGCCGATCTCGAACTCGGTGCAGCTGCGCTCGTCCCAGGTGATCCGGCGGAGGCCGTGTGGCACGTAGAGGTGCAGCATCCCCTCGTCGAGCCGCTCGCGCTCGCCGAGCGAGAGGAGATCGAGGCTGTAGTCGTTGTTGCCCACGAGCACGAGCCGGGCGCGTACGGCGCGCCCGGCGATCGTGAACCGCTGGCGCCGGCGTCGATCCTTCACCGTCAGGGCAAGCGCGCGGACCCGCGCGAGGGCGTCGCGCCGGCGCCGGTGGTGCTCGCGCCGGTGCACGAGCCGCGCGTACAGCCCGAGCGAGACGTTGTTCAAGAAGAGCCGGTCGCCGACGCGGCCGATGTCGACACGACGCTCGATCCCGTCGTCGAACGCCGCGAGCGCCGCGATCGGATCGTCCCGGTCGAGCCCGAGGTCACGCGCGAAGTGGTTCCGCGTCCCGTACGGGACGACGACGAAGGGGACGTCTTGCTCGATCGCGACGTCTGCGACCGCCGCCAGCGACCCGTCGCCTCCCGCCATCCCGAGTACATCCGCCTGCGCCTCCCGAGCGACCTCCGGTAGGTCGTCTCCCTCTTCGAGGAAATGGACTGTAATCCCGCGTTTTTCCGCCGCTTCGCGCAACTCCTCCGGCGTGGGGGAGTCCGTGCCAGCGCGTTGGTTGACGACGAGGAATCGCTGCATCGAGTGAGACCCGGGCGACCCGAAAGATAGGCCGTTCGGCCCATGTACCCACGCGGGCGAAAGTCGATCATCCCCTCAGATGAGCGAGCGCGGCCTCCACACCATTGCTGACGACCTCTCGGAGACCTGGGTCGAGGACTGGGCGGCAGTCGGGCTGGCCGAGATCGAGGAGCTGCTGGCCAAGCACGCCGCTTTCCTCGGCTTCCTCGAAGCCATCGAGGACTAAGAAGCTCTAACACGTTTGGCGTGTCGCCGGAGCGGATACGCTCGGCGGCGTGAAGCTCGATTTCCTCTATCGCGGGACTCCGGGCCATCCGCTTCATCCCCCGCTCTCGGACGCGACGATCGGCACCTACACGTTCGCGACCGTCGTCGCGGTGCTGAGCAAGCTCGGGCTCGTCGAGCAGGAAGCGGCACAGGCCTGGACGCTCGCGCTGATCGTCGGCCTGATCTTCAGCGGGCTGACGGCGCTGACCGGCTTCGCCGACTGGGTTCGGATCGAGCGCGGGACACCGCTCTTCCGCACGGCGACAGCGCACATGATCGCGATGCTGATCGCGACGGCGTTCTTCCTGATCTCGATCGGCGCCGGCTACAGCGACGGCATCGACGGCGCGATCCCGGACGGCGCTTTCATCCTGACGCTCGTCGGCTTCGTCATGCTCACCGTCGGCGGCTGGCTCGGCGGTGCGATCGTCTTCAACTACGGCATGCGCGTACTGAACCTGGTGCAGGAACCGGCGCACCGCGCGGTGTCACCGATTCCGCACCGGGAAGAAGAAGCGGCAGATAAGTAGGAGCTACTCGCTCGCGAGGCCGAGCGAGCGCTCGAGCGCGCCCTTCGGCTGCGCGCCGACGGCGACTTCGGCCGGCTCGCCGCCACGGAAGATGATCATCGTCGGGATCGACGCGATTCCGTAGCGCTCCGCGAGACCACGCTCCTCGTCGATGTTCACCTTGACGAGCTTCACCTTGCCGGCGCGCTCCTCGACGATCTTGTCGAGCACGGGCGCAACCGCGTGGCACGGCCCGCACCACTCGGCCCAGAAGTCCACGATCACGGGCGTGTCGCTCTCCAGGACCTCCTGGGTGAACGTGTCTTCTTTCACAGCTGTTGCCATTTCAGTGATTCCTTTCGTGGGTTGAGAGACGGTTACCCGCGCTCATCTATTGAAAACGATAGGGCGTGACCGGGTGTTCCCTAGAATCGAGCGCATGTTCACGCCCCTGCCGGACAAGCCCGATCATCCCGCCCTCGAGCTCGAGGTCCTCGAGCTCTGGGAGCGCGAGGGCACGTTCGAGCGGTTGCGCGCGCTGAACCGCGGCGGGCCGAAGTTCAGCTTCGTCGACGGCCCCGTGACCGCCAACAAGAAGCTCGCCGTGCACACGACCTGGGGCCGCACGCTCAAGGACGTCTTCCAGCGCTACAAGGCGCTGCGGGGCCACGACCAGCGCTACCAGAACGGATTCGACTGCCAGGGTCTTTGGATCGAGGTCGGCGTCGAGCGCTCGCTCGGTCTCAACTCGAAGCGCGAGATCGAGGAGTTTGGCCTCGCCGAGTTCGCGCGCCGCTGCCGGGAGGTCGTCGTCCAGTCGTCGGCGGACATCACGCGCGGCTCGAAGCGGCTGGGCCAGTGGATGGATTGGGGCAACGACTACTTCACGTTCAGCGACACGAACATCGAGTACGTCTGGCGGATGCTGAAGAAGGTGCACGAGAGCGGGTGGCTCTACATGGGTCACCGCTCGACCGAGTGGTGCCCTCGCTGCGGCACGTCGCTCTCGCAGCACGAGCTCTCACAGTCGGGCGTCTACCAGGATCGTGCCGACCCGTCCCTCTTCGTGCGTTTGCCGCTGCCCGAGCGGCCGCACGAGTCGCTCGTGATCTGGACGACGACCCCGTGGACGTTGCCCGCGAACGTCGCCGCCGCGGTGAAGCCCGACGCCGAGTACGGGCGCCGCGAGAACGGCGAGTGGGTCGCAGTCGGCCGCTATCCCGACGAGTCGTTCGTCGAGCGCCGACGTGGCGAGGAGCTCGTCGGCTGGCGCTACACAGGCCCCTTTGACGAGCTACGCCCCGGCGCGCCGGTCGAGCACCGCGTGATCCCTTGGGACGAGGTCACGCTCGACCAGGGCACGGGGATCGTCCACATCGCGCCGGGCTGCGGCGGCGAGGACTTCGAGCTCTCGAAGGTGCACGAGCTCGACGTGCTCACTCCCGTCGACGAGGCCGGCCGTTTCTACGACGACTACGGCTGGCTGCACGGGCTCTCGACGACGGAGTCCGCCGACCAGATCGTCGGCAACCTGGCGGAGCGCGGCCTCCTTGTCGAGGCAGGCCTCTACGAGCATGCCTACCCACACTGCTGGCGCTGCGACACGCCGCTGATCTTCCGGCTCTCCGACGACTGGTTCATCGGCGTCGACGAGTTGCGCGAGCCGCTGCTGGCGGCGAACCAGACGGTGGAGTGGACGCCCGCCTACATGGGCAAACGCATGGACGACTGGCTCCGCAACATGGGCGACTGGAACATCTCGCGCCGCCGCTACTACGGCTTGCCGTTGCCGTTCTACCCGTGCGACTGCGGCGAGCTGAACGTGATCGGCTCGAAGGCCGAGCTCG
>JALYRA010000161.1 GCA_030855545.1 Actinomycetota bacterium
CAGTGGACGACGTGGGTGGCGCCGCGTGAGAGCTCCTTCATCGTCTCGAGATCGAGCACGTCGGCGTGGTGCAGCGTGAAGTTCGGATGGTCGGCGAGCGGCGTGCCGGACAGCGCGTCACGGTGCATGTTGTCCGCCGCGATGATCTCGTTTGCGTCAACGAGCCGCCGCGCCAGCGTCGTCGCGATGAAGCCGGCGCCGCCGGTGATGAAGATCTTCTTGCCCTCGAGCACGCGGCGAGTCTACCGGCGCGCTACCCTAGATCCTGTGCGGATCGCCATCCTCATCGCCGTCGTCGTCGCAGCCGTCGGTTGCGGCGCTGGAGCCAGCGCACCGGCGTCTCCGACCGCCCCGACGGGAACGCAGTTGACGATCTCGTACTGGCCGGCGGGGAAAGCCGAAGGCGGTCAGCGAACGTGGTCCGTTCGCTGCGCGCCGGCAGCCGGCACGCTGCCGAAACCAGGCATCGCCTGCCGGAAGCTCGGCGCGATGACAAATCCGTTTGCGCCGCTCCAGGAGGATCTGATGTGCACGGACATCTACGGCGGGCCTCAGGTCGCACTGATCAAGGGGACGTTCCGCGGCCGCGCCATCTCCGTCCTGCTGCAGGCCCGCAACGGCTGCGAGATCGCCCGCTTCGAGAAGCTCAAGTTCCTCGTGCCGCTGTACGGCGGCGCGGGCGCCTCCGCGTGAGGAGCGCCGCGGTGCTCGTCGCCGCGCTTGCACTCGTCACCACCGGCTGCGGGGGCGGCGAGGACACCGCTGACGTCGACGCGGCGATCGACCTGACGGTGACGGTCTTGCCGGACGGTGCCGCGGGGGATTCGATCTCGTGGCGGCTGACGTGCGAGCCGACCGGCGGCGACCATCCCGACTCCGAGGCCGCGTGCGCCGCTCTGACGGCCGTGCCCGACCCGTTCGGGCCGCTTCCCGAGCCCGACCGGTGCGCCGAGATCCCCGGCGGCGAAGACGACGTCGCGGTCATCGACGGGGACTTTCGCGACCGCGCGGTGCGCTCGGAGTTCACACACGAGAACGCCTGCGTGGCGCCGCGGTGGGACCGGATCGCACCGGTCTTCCCGACCGGCTTCTGACCACCGGGATAGCATCGCGCGCGACGTGAAGACGGTCCTCTTCGTGGGCGCTGGACGCCACCAACGTCGCGCGATCCTGCGCGCAAAGGAACTCGGCCTTCGCGTCATCGCCGTCGACCGGAACCCCGACGCGCCGGGCCTCGAGGCAGCCGACGAGGGCGAGGCCGTCGACTTCACCAACGTCGAGGCCGTGACCGAGGTCGGACGGCGCCACGGCGTCGACGGCGTGCTGACCGTCTCGGCCGACCGCGCCGTCCCGGTCGTCGCCGCCGTTGCCGACGCACTCGGGCTGCCCGGGATCGGCACGGCGACAGCGCATCTGATGACGCACAAGATCGCGATGCGGCGCACGCTGGCCGATGCGGGCGTGCCGCAGCCGCGTTTCGCCGGCGCGCGCGACATGCAGAGCGCGCGGGCAGCGCTCGACGCGGTCGGCGTTCCGGCCGTCCTGAAGCCGGCCGATTCGGGCGGCCAGCGCGGAATCTTCTACCTCGAGTCGGAGGACGAGCTCGACGCCCACGTTCACGCAGCGCTCGCCGAGTCGCCCACCGAGGAGGCGATCGTCGAGAGCTTTCACGACGGGCTCGAGCTGAACGGGATCGTGATCGCCCGCGGCGGGGAGGCATTCTCGCTCACGCTCTCGGATCGCCTGCGCCCGCCGGGAATCGGCTTCGGCGTCGGCTGGATCCACATCTACCCCGCCTCGATCTACGCCGATGTGCTCGCTGAGGCGGAGCGGGTCGCCGTGCACGCCGTCCACGCCCTCGGCCTGCGTGACGGAATCGCATTCCCGCAGCTGATCGTCTCCGACGATGGCTCCGTTCGCGTCGTCGAGGTGGCGGCGCGGATCCCCGGCGGCCAGATGGCGGACCTCGTTCGTCACGCGGTCGGCGTCGACCTGGTCGAGGTGGCGCTCCGGCAGGCACTCGGCGAGGAGGCATCCGACGAGCTCGTGCTGCCGCAGTTCGAGCAACCGCTCGCGATCCGGTTCCTCACCGCCCAGCCCGGCCCACTGCCGGTGGGGAAGGTCGTCTCGATCGGATCGCTCGACCCGGTGCTCGCCGCGAAGGGCGTCGTCCAGGCGGACACGTACCTCCAGGTCGGCGAGACGATCCGGCCCGTCCGGCTGGACGGCGACCGGCGCGGCTACGTGATCGCGACCGCGGACACCTCTGTCGAGGCGCTGCGGCGTGCAGAGGATGCGGCACAGCTGCTGGAGGTGACAGTCGAGTGAACTGCGCCTTCGATCTCGACCATTACGCCGAGCTCCTCGAAGCGGCGCAAGTCGGCGGGTACCGGTTCGCGTTCTTCGAGGACGCGCCGGAGGAAGGCGACGTGATCCTCCGTCACGACGTTGACCTCTCGCTCGACGCGGCACTGCGGATGGCCGAGCTCGAGTCGGACCGCGAGGCTCAGGCGACCTACTTCCTGATGACGGGCTCGATCTTCTACAACCTGAACTCGCACGAGGGCGAACAGGCGCTCGGCCGCCTGCGCGAGCTCGGCCACCGCATCGGCCTGCACGCCGTCTATCCGCGCATCGACCTCGACGAGCGCTTCGATCCCGTTCTCGCCTGGCACAACCCGGATCCGGACTACATGCGCGCGCCGGTCGAGGGCGCGATCAACGTGATGGAGACGCCGTGGTTCGACCCCGAGACCTACCGCTCCGACTCGAACCAGCACTGGCGGTCGGGCTGTCCGCACGAGGAGCTGCGTGACGGTGCGTTCCGGTGGCTGCAGCTGCTGACGCACCCGGAGATCTGGGTCTACCCCGGCACGCGGATGGGCGAGACGATGCGTGCGATGCTCGAGGAGGAGAAGGAGCGGCGCCTCGACCAGCTCACCGCCGACCGGATCGACCTCTCGTGAAGGATGTCACCGTGCTCGTGTCCGCGGCGGGGGCGCCGGGAACGGCCGCCCTGCTCAACGGGTTGCGGGCGAACGGGGAGCGAGATGTACGGCTCGTCGGCACCGATATGAGCGAGCGGTCGGTCGGTCGGCACCTCTGCGATGCGTTCCATCTCGTGCCCGCCGGCTCCGACTCCGGATTTGCAGACGCTGTCCTTGCGATCGTCGAGCGCGAGGGTGTCGACGTGGTGCTGCCGCAGTCGTCGTTCGATCTCGAGGGCCTGGCGGCGCACCGCGATCGCTTCCCGGTGCCGGTGCTCGTCTCCTCGCCCGACACGATTCACCGCTCGAACGACAAGGCGGAGACGTACGCGTTGCTCGAGCGGCTCGGGATCAAGGGTCCGGACTTCCGTCGCGTCAACGGCGCCGCCGAGGTCGCGGCCGCCGCGGAGGAGCTTGGCTACCCCGACCGGCCCGTCTGCTTCAAACCCGTCTTCTCCTCCGGCTCCCGCGGCTTCCGCATTCTCGACCCGACCGTCGACCGCGCGCACCAGCTCCTGAACGAGCGCCCCGGATCGGTCGCGATGCGACTCGACGAGGCGGTCGAGCTCCTGCCCGACCAGGGCGGCCCCGACCTCCTCGTGATGGAGCTCGCGACCGGCGGCGAGCGCACGATCGACGGGATCGCGGACGGCCGGCGCGTCGTCCTCGGCCACCCGAAGACGCGGGAGGCGATGCGCGCGGGCCTCGCGATGCACTTCGTCACGCTCGAGGACGAGGAGCTGATGGCGACCGCCGACAAGCTCGTCGAGGAGCTCGCAATCGAGTGGTTCTTCAACATCCAGCTCGTCGGCGAACACGTGATCGAGATCAATCCGCGGATTTCGACGATCGTCTACCAGGACGATCTCAACCTCCCCTGGCTCGGCGTCAAGCGCGCGCTCGGCGAGATCTCGGACGACGAGCTGATGGCGCTGCGATCCTGCGTGCAGCCGGGCCGGACGAGCCTGCGCTACTTCGACCAGGTCGACTTCGACGGCGCCGTGGTCGACTCGGCGGGACACGCGGCCGGCTGATGGCGCGCGCCGCCCCACGGACCCACCTCACCACCCCCCACCAACCCACGGGGCGTCGTACGGTAGCTCGCGAGGATTCACGCTCGGGTGCCGATTTCGCCCCGGTTCTGTGAATCTTCGTGCACAGCCGTCCTGAACGGCCCCTCCGCGTCACCCTCTGCCCGGTCAACACCGCGGGCGTCCCCTGGACGAACACGGAGGCACTCCGG
>JALYRA010000377.1 GCA_030855545.1 Actinomycetota bacterium
ACCGCAAGCGCAGACTCCGCGTAGCGGCGGCGCACCTCCTCGCGCAGGTCGTCGGCACTCGTCGTCGACATCAGCAACACGCTCCTTTCAGGTCGGCGACGGCCGCGAGCTTCTCGACGGCGTCGCGCTTCAACGAGAAGAACGCCCACTTGCCGCGTTGCTCGCGTTCCACGAGGCCGGCGTCGAGGAGCTTCTTCATGTGATGGGAGACCGTTGGCTGCGAAAGCCCGATCGGGTCGATCAACTCGCAGATGCAGACTGGCCCCGCCGCCGTCGCCAAGCAGTTGACGATCCGGACGCGCGCCGGGTCGGCGAGCGCCTTGAAGAGCTCAGCCGTCGCCTGCGCCTCCGCGCCGGAGAGCGTGGTCGCGTCGAGCGGGGCGCAGCAGGCTATGGGAAGGCTCATATCGATGTTCGTCAATATATCGACGAACATCGATATGTGTCAAGGCTAGTGCGATGCGTCGGTGAACTCGCGGAACTCGCCGGTCACGAGATAGGCGGTTTGCTCGCCGACGTCGACGGCGTGGTCGCCGATCCGCTCGAGGCAGCGGGAGACGAGGATCATCCGCAGCCCCCACTCGCGGATCTCGATGTCGCCGCCGATCTCGAGCAGGCGGTTGACCACGCGACGGTTGGCGCGGTCGATCAGCTCATCGAGCTCGAGCAGCGACTCGGCCGCGACCCGGTCGCGCTGCTCCAGCGAGCGGAGCGCGACGCGGATCATCTGCTCGGCGCGCTCGCCCATCTCCTTGAACCCTTCGAGCAGGGTCGCGTCCGGCGGCAGCCCCTTCGTCAGCTTCGTCAGCTTGGCAATCGTGACGCAGAGGTCGCCCATCCGCTCGAGGTGCAGGTTGTCCTTGAGCAGCGCGAGCGTGAGCCGCAGGTCGCTCGCGACGGGCGTCTGCCGGGCGAGCAGCAGCTCGATCCCCTGCTCGACCTCGAAGTACTGCGAGTCGATGTCGTCGTCGAACGCGATCACCTCGTCGGCGAGCTCGACGTCCTGCGAGCACACCGCCTCGACCGCGCCCCGGAGCGAGCGCAGGACGAGCTCCCCCTCGAGCCGGAGCGCCCGCTCGAGCCCGTCGAGCTCCTCCTGGAAGGAGACTCTCAGCCGAACCGCCCCGTTACGTAGTCCTCGGTTCGCTTTTCGCCCGGAGTCGTGAAGATCTTCGCGGTCTTGTCGTATTCGACGAGGACGCCGGTTCGCTTGCCGTCCGGCGAGACCTCGACCGAGAAGAACGCGGTCATGTCGGCGACCCGCGCGGCCTGCTGCATGTTGTGCGTGACGATCACGATCGTGTACTGCCGCTTGAGCTCGTGCATCAGATCCTCGATCCGCGTCGTCGAGATCGGGTCGAGCGCCGAAGCCGGCTCGTCCATCAGGATCACGTCCGGCTCGACGGCGAGGCAGCGCGCGATGCAGAGCCGCTGCTGCTGGCCGCCCGAGAGGCCGAGCGCGCTCTCCTTCAACCGGTCCTTCACCTCGTCCCAGAGGGCCGCCTGCTGAAGCGCCCCCTCGACGCGCGCGTCCAAGTCGCCCTTCATCCCCAGCACCCGCGGCCCGAAGGCGATGTTGTCGTAGATCGACTTCGGGAACGGGTTCGGCTTCTGGAAGACCATGCCGATCCGGCGCCGCACCTCGACCGGATCGACGTCGGGCGCGTAGAGATCCTTGCCGTGGTAGAGGATGTCGCCCTCCACCTTCGCGCCCGGGACGAGGTCGTTCATGCGGTCGAAGCAGCGGATCAAGGTGCTCTTGCCGCAGCCCGAAGGGCCGATGAAGGCGGTGACCGCGTTCCGGTAGACGTCGACGTTCACGTCGCGGATGGCCACGTTGCCGCTGTAGGAGACCGAGACGCCCTTGACCTGGAACACCGCCTCGCGGTTGGTCACGCCCTCGTCGCCGTGCTCCCTCGCGATCGCGGCCAGGCTCATGGGCTCGATGCTATTCGCTCGCTCAGCCATTGTCGTCACCAGGTCCTCCGATACCGATTGCGGATGTAGATCGCGAATGCGTTCAGCGTCAGGAGGATCGCGAGCAGGACGATGATCGAGGCGGCCGCGAGCAGCTTGAACTCCTCCTGAGGGAGCCGCAGGAAGCTGTAGATCTGGATCGGCAGCGCGGTGAAGGGTCCGAGGATCGTCGGGTCAAAGGAGATGTAGGTGACGGCGCCGATCATGATCAGCGGCGCCGTCTCGCCGATCGCGCGCGAGAGCGCGAGGATCGAGCCCGTGGCGATACCCGGGATCGCCGCCGGCAGCACCTGACGCGAGACGACCTGCCACTGGGTCGCGCCCAGGGCGTAGCCGCCCTGCCGGATCGAGTCCGGCACCGCTCTGATCGCCTCGCGCGCCGCGATGATCACGGTCGGCAGCACGAGCAGGGTCAGGATCATCGCCCCCGCCAGCAGCACCCGGCCGAGCCCGAGCCCACGCACGAGGAACGCGAGCCCGAGGATGCCGTAGACGATCGACGGCACTGCGGCGAGGTTCTGGATGTTGATCTCGAGCAGCTTGTTGTACCAGCGCGTCTTGTCCGCGTACTCCTCGAGGTAGATCGCTGTGAACACCCCGATCGGGACGACGAAGAGGAGGAGCAGCGCGCCGATGTAGAGCGTCGCGATGATCGCCGGCCGGGCGCCCGCGATCTCCGGGTCGGACGACGGGGGCTGCGTCAGCAGGTCGAGGTCGAGGTAGGGCAACCCGTCGTGGAACACGTCGACCAGCAGCACCGCGAGGGTGAGGAAGCCGACGCAGAGGGAGAAGAGCAGGACAGCCTTGAAGAGCCCGCCCTTGAGCGCGCGACCTGTCATTCATACACCTCGCGGTACTTGCGCACGAGCCGGATCGCGAACACGTTCATGATCAGCGTCATCACGAAC
>JALYRA010000002.1 GCA_030855545.1 Actinomycetota bacterium
GCGCGCCGCATGTGGGCCGTCGGCGCCGAAGCCGGTGATCGAGCAGTAGACGACCGAGTCGGGTACGTCGTCCGGCCCGACGCCGAGGCGCTCTGCGACGCCCGGGCGGAAGCCTTCCAGCACGATGTCGGCGCGCGCCAGCAGCGCGCGCGCGAGCTCCGGCTCGGTCTTCAAGTCGCAGGCGACAGACTCCTTGCCTGCGTTCAGCGCCGCGTCCCAGGCCGGGGCGACGTGGCGCATCGGATCGCCTTCCGGCGGCTCGAGCCGGACAACGCGCGCGCCGAGCCGCTGCAGCTCCCGCGAGGCGTACGCGCCGGGAAGGTACCGGGTCAGGTCGACGACGAGCATCCCGGCGAGCGGTTGCATCCGCGCCGACGGTACCACTATGGTGCGCCGCGTTGACTGACCGTTCAACCGACCCGTCCGCCGGCAACGACAAGCGCAGCGTCATCCTCGACGCCGCCGTCCGCGTGTTCGCGGCGAAGGGGTACCACACGTGCCGCGTCGGCGACATCGCCGAGGAGGCGGGGATCGCGCACGGTCTCCTCTATCACTATTTCGGCTCGAAGGAGGAGGTGCTGGAAACAGTCTTCCGCGAGAATTGGAGCCAGGTGCTCGAAGCCTTCGCGCGGATCGAAGCGTCCGACGAGCCGCCCGTCGAGCAGCTCGCCGGGATCGCGAAGGTGCTGCTGCGCTCGTGGCGGAACCAGCCCGATGTCGTGCGCGTCATGGTGCGCGAGGTTGCCCGGAGCCCGCAGCTACAGACCCAGGTGGACGAGATCCGTGCCGGCTTCCTCGTCATCCAGCGCGTGATCGAGCGCGGTCAGGCGGACGGGTCGTTCCGTCCGGAGCTCGACGCCCGGCTCGCGAGCTGGGTCTTCTACGGTGGTCTCGAGGAGATCCTGACGGGCTGGGTGCTCGGTCAGTTGCCGGACGGCGACGAGGAGGTCGCCCGCGCCGAGCGCACGGTCGTCGAGATCGCGTGCGGCGGGCTCACGCGGGCAGGGGCGGCCACTCCGGCTTGATCAGCGGCAGAGGCTGATGCCGGGACGGGAGAGCCCGAACGCCCACAGCTGCTCGTCCAGCACGTAGAAGCCGGTTACTGCCTGTCGCGTCGGGCGTTCGAGGACGTAGTAGCCGCCGCACTCTCGTCGGACGAGCGACCCGTATCGCGCAGTGATCGTCGCAGCCGAGTCGCCGAGCCGGAGGCCCGTATTCGTGCGCCAGCCCAGCGGCTGGTAGAGCGTGAAGATGGCCACGACGCGTCCCCGGCGGAGCTCGACGCCGGCGCCGCGAGGCTGGAAGGCGAACTCGTTGAAGTACCAGCTCTCGTGCGGACACCCTTTGCAGACGCCGTAGGCGCGGCCCCAGCGACGCTCGAGCAGCGCCTTGGTCGTTCCGAGCTCGATTCCGCCGAGACTTCGTCCGGGCACGAGGACGCCTGCGGGCGGCGGCCCGGCGAGAGCCGGAGCCGACACGAGGAACGCTGCGATGAGAGCGAGCGCGAAGCGCACTGTGGGAGGATAGAGGCAGTGGAGTCGTTCAACCTCTTCGACGACGAGCTCGAGGAAGAGCGGACCGAGCCCGCAGGATTCACGTGGCGTGCGGCTCGTCTCGGCCCCAAGCTCGGCGGCGCGAAGGCGGGTGCGAGCCTGTACGAACTCCAGCCGGGCGAGACGTCCTTTCCGTATCACTACGAGTACGGATCCGAGGAGTGGCTCCTCGTCGTCGCCGGCCGGCCGACGCTGCGCGCTCCGGACGGCGCGCACGAGCTGAGGCCGGGCGACGTCGTGTGCTTTCCGGAAGGGCCGGAGGGCGCTCATCTCGTGCGCAACGACACCGAGGAGCCGGTGCGTGTGCTGATCTGGTCGACGAAAGGCGATCCGCAGCTTGCCGTCTATCCGGACAGCGGCAAGATCGGCACCTGGCCGGGCAACCCGTCCGACCCGCCGCGCCTCTTCAAGCTCGACTCGAGCGTCGACTACTGGGACGGCGAGCTCCCGTAACCGTTTACGTGTCCCGCGCCTTTGGGCCGCGACAGCGGCCCCTTCAGGGATCTTCGCGCGCTGAGCATCCGCCCCTGCGGATGCTCAGCTTGCGCCAGCTAGATCAGCGAAAGGCATTTTCGCCGGTCAGCGCCTGGCCGACGACGAGCGTGTGCACCTCGTGCGTTCCCTCATAGGTGAGGACGGACTCGAGGTTGTTCACGTGGCGGATCACCGGGTACTCGAGCGTGACGCCGTTCGCGCCGAGGATCGTTCGCGCGGAGCGGGCGACCTCCATCGCGCCGCGGACGTTTCCCATCTTCCCGAGGCTGACGTGCTCCTGTCGGAGCGTGCCCTGATCCTTCATCCGGCCGATGTGGAGGGCCACGAGCAGACCTCGGTTGAGCTCGAGCGCCATCTCGGCGAGCTTCTGCTGTGTCAGCTGGTAGCCGGCGATCGGCTTGTCGAACACGATCCGCTCCTTGGCGTACTCGAGCGCCGACTCGAAGCACGCGCGACCGGCGCCGACGGCGCCCCAGACGATGCCGTAGCGCGCCTCGTTCAGGCACGAGAGCGGGCCGCGAAGCGTGCGCACCTCCGGGAAGGCGTTCTCGTCGGGAATACGCACGTCCTGTAGCACGAGCTCGGAAGTGACGGACGCGCGGAGCGAGAGCTTCTTGTGGATCTCCGGCGCCGTGAAGCCGGGGGTGCCCTTCTCGACGAGAAAGCCGCGGATCTCCCCGTCGTCGGTGCGTGCCCAGACGGTCGCGACGTCGGCGATCGTCCCGTTCGTGATCCACATCTTGGCGCCGTTCAGGATCCAGTCGGAGCCGTCGCGGCGCGCGTGGGTGCGCATCGACGCGGGGTCGGAGCCGGCGTCAGGCTCGGTCAGCCCGAAGCAGCCGATCGCCTCGCCGGTGTGCATCGGCGGCAGCCAGCGCTGCTTCTGCTCCTCCGAGCCCCACTTCCAGATCGAGAACATCGCCAGCGACCCCTGCACCGAGACGGCGCTCCGCACGCCTGAGTCGCCCGCCTCGAGCTCGAGGCAGGTCAGCCCGTAGGCGACCGCGCTCGCGCCGGGAAGGCCATACCCGTCCAGGTGCATCCCGTAGAGGCCCAGCTTGCCGAGCTCCGAGATCAGCTCGCGCGGGAGGATCCCCTGCTCGAACCAGTCGCCGACGTCGGGCAGCACCCGCTCGCGCACAAAGGTGCGCACGGTGTCGCGGATTGTCTTCTCCTCCTCGTCGAGGAGCGCATCGATGCCGAGGAAGTCGAGCGGCTCGAGGGTGGTTGTCTTCTCGGTGACGGCCACGAACGAATCCTACGCGGGACCTGGACTCTTTCGGCAGTTCGTGTCATAAAAGAGCACAAGGGATGGAAAGACTGCGGCGGATGGGGAGGCGTGGCGCGCTCGTGACGGCGTCGTTCGCGGTGCTGCTCGCGGGGGCCGCGGGGCTCTCGTGGGCGACGGGACTGACGAGCTCGGCCTCCGGCGTCATCCATGCGTGTCAGCAGAAGAACAACGGTCAGCTGCGCGCGGTGTCGAGCCCGTCGGAGTGTAGAAAGAGCGAGCAGGCTGTCTCATGGAACGCCAGCGGCAACGCAGGCCCGCAGGGCCCCACAGGGCCACAGGGCGCGGCCGGCGCGCAGGGGCCGGCAGGCCCGCAGGGTCCCCGCCGGCGCGGACGGGGAAGATGGCCAGGACGGCGACGATGGTGCTCCCGGTGCTCCCGGTGCTCCCGGTGCTCCCGGCGCGACAGGCCCGCAGGGGCCGCCCGGAACGCTCTCGAGCTTCGACGAGGTCGACGGCCTCCCGTGCACGCGCAGCGGGTCGTCGGGGACGATCGACGTCACCTACAGCGCCGCCGGCGTCGCGACGATCACCTGCGTGCTCGCAGGCGGCGGCGATCCCGATCCCGATCCGGGCGCGACGGACTTCATCTACGTCTCCCTGGCAGGCAGTGACGCGAACTCCGGCAGCTCGGACTCGCCGAAGCGAACCGTCGAGGCGGGTATCGCCGCGGCTTCGGCCGCAGTGAAGGACGTCAAGGTCGCGGCCGGCACCTACGACGAAGGGGACGGCGCCGAGCTCTCGGACGGGGTCGACGTCACAGGAGGCTTCGACCCCGCGACGTGGGCAGCCGGTGGCGGCTCGACCGTGATCCAGGGCAGCCCGCAGGCGCTCCTGGCCAACGACGACGACAACATCACGCTCACCCGGCTGACGCTCCAGGCCGCGTCCACGGCGGCGCCCGGCTCCTGCGCCTATGGCATTCGCGCCGCCGACTCGACTGGGCTCGAGCTCGTGGACATGGTCATCACGAGCGGTGCGGGCC
>JALYRA010000081.1 GCA_030855545.1 Actinomycetota bacterium
GAGTCCCGTCAGGACGAGCGGGACGAAGTTGATCAGCGTCTGCTGGAGGTTGAAGGCCGCCGTCGACTCGATGTCGTCGACGTTCCACGGGAACGGGATGTGCGAGTCTGTGAACGGAACGCGGAGCTCGTACGAGCCGACCTCGATGAACCAGTTCAGTCCGGCGCCTTCGAAGATCGCCAAGTAGGTGCTGAGTGGGTTGCTCCCCGTCGTCGCGAAGACGACGACCCCGCCGATCAGGAACGCAAGGAGCACCGTCAGGAGCGGCACGATGATTCCGCCCGCCTTCTGGGCGATCGCGAGCTTCGAGGCGACGCTCGGCGCGTAGTCGCCGCCGGTGCGCGGGTTCTCGACCTTGCCGCCGCCCTCGGGAGGCGTCGGCTCGCCGGTGTCCGTCACGCCGCTGCCTTCCGTCCGCCGCCGGTCATGGCCACACCGAGTTCCTCTTCGCTAACGCCCGGTGCGAACTCACCGACGATCTCGCCCTCGAAGATGACGAGGATCCGATCGGAGAGCGACAGGATCTCCTCGAGCTCGAGCGAGACGAGCAGGATCGCCCGGCCCTGGTCGCGCTCCTCGACGAGCCGGCGGTGGACGAACTCGATCGCGCCCACGTCAAGTCCGCGGGTCGGCTGCGCCGCGATCAGAACTTTTGGGTTGCGATCGATCTCACGAGCCAGGATCACCTTCTGCTGGTTGCCGCCCGAGAGACCCGCGGCGGCCGTCTGCGGCCCGCCGCCGCGCACGTCGAACTCCTCGATCAACGTGGCCGCTCGCGCCGCGAGGCGCTTCGGAGAGAGCCAGCCGAAACGGGAGGCGGGCGGATGGTCGTAGTCGTGCAGCGCGAGGTTCTCGGCAAGTGAGAAGTCGAGCACGAGGCCGCGCCGCTGCCGATCCTCCGGGATGTGGCCGAGGCCCGCGTCGAGCGTCTTGCGCGCGTTGTAGTCCGTGACGTCGGTGCCGTCGACGACGACGCTTCCGGAGAGCGCGTTGCTGAGCCCAGTGATCGCGTCGATCAACTCGGTCTGCCCGTTCCCGTCGACCCCGGCGATCCCGACGATCTCGCCGCCGCGCACCTCGATGGAGACGTCTTTCACCTTCACGATCCCGCGATCGTCCTTGACGACGAGATTCGCCACCGTGAGCAGCGGATCGGTCGGTTGTCCTGCACCCTTGTCGACCCGCAAGAGCACCTCGCGGCCGACCATCAGCCTGGCGAGGCTCTCCTCGGTCGCCCCCTTGGCCGGCAGCGTCTCGATCTTCTTGCCGCGGCGGAGCACGGTGATCCGGTCGGCGATCTCAGTCACCTCGTTCAGCTTGTGGCTGATGAAGATGATCGACTTGCCCTGCTCGGTCAGGCCGCGAATGATCGCGAACAGCTCGTGCGCCTCCTGCGGCGTCAGGACGGCGGTCGGCTCGTCGAGGACGAGGATGTCGGCGCCGCGGTAGAGCGCCTTCAGGATCTCGACGCGCTGCTGTTGTCCGACCGTGATGTCCTGGACGATTGCGCTCGGGTCGACGGCAAGCCCGAAGCGGGTCGAGATCTCGCGGACGCGCTTTTCGGCGGTGTCGTAGTCGAGCAGGACGCCGTTGTGGACGGGCTCGGTCGCGAGGACGATGTTCTCGGCCACCGTCATCACCGGAATCAGCATGAAGTGCTGGTGCACCATTCCGACGCCGCCCTCGATCGCCGCCTTGGGCGAGCCGAGCTCGGCCGGCTTGCCGTTGATCAGGATCTGCCCTTCGTCCGGCCGGTAGAGGCCGTAGAGCACGTTCATCAGGGTCGACTTGCCGGCGCCGTTCTCGCCCAGGAGCGCGTGGACTTCCCCCCGGCGCAGGTCGAAGTCGACGCTGTCGTTCGCGACGATACCGGGGAAGCGCTTCGTGATTCCGCGAAGCTCGAGAACGGGCCGCTCAGTCACGCGCCGATCCTACTTCGCCAGAGCGGATGCCCCTAACCGGTACCGCTGAACGTCTCCGGGATGTCGGCGATCTCGCCCGCGGCGATGTCGTCCTCGATCTCGTTGACGCGCGAGACGATGTCGGCCGCGACGTCGTCTCCCATCTCGCCCAGCCCGACGCCGCCCGAAGCGACGTCGAAGACCGTGTCCTCCCCACCCGTGAAGCTGCCGTCCTGCACCGACTCGACCGTGTCGAAGACGGCGACGTCGACCTTTTTCAGCGCGCTCGTGAGGATGTGCGCGCCGAGGTAGCCCTGGTCGGCGTCGACGCCGATTCCGGAGACGTTCCGCTCAGCCGCCGCCGAAAGCGCGCCGAGGCCGCACTGGCCCGCGACCTGGAAGACGACGACGGCGCCGCGTGAGATGTGGTTGAGCGCGATCTCCTTGCACTTGGCCTGGTCGACGAAGTCCTGCGAGTACCCGTTCAGCGTCTTCACGTCCGGGTTGGCCGCTGTCGCGCCTGCCTGGTAGCCCGCGATGTAGCGGTCGACCGGCGGGATCTTCAGTCCCCCGACGGAGCTGATCGTCTGGTCACCGCCTTGGTCTGCCACGTAAAGCCCCGCGAGATAGCCCGCGAGATATCCGGCCTCCTGCTCCTTGAAGAGGAGCCCGCGGACGTTGTCGGGCTTGCTCGCGAGCCCCGCGGCGGCAAAGTCGATGATCGCGAACTTCGTCTCCGGGAACTGCTGTGCGACGGTGTTCAATGCGTCGGCCATCAGGAAACCGACCGCGACGACGAGGTCGAAGTCCTGGCGCGCGAGCGTCGAGAGATTGGGGACGTAGTCGGCGTCGCGCTTCGAGATGAGCACGCGGCCCTCGACGCCGAGCTCGTCCTGCGCCCGCTCGAGCCCCATGTTCGCGAGGAAGTTGAACGAGCGGTCGTCGAGCCCGCCGATGTCGGTGACGAGCCCGACCTTGAGCGTCTCGCCGGCCGGCTCGGTCGTCGCCGCGGCGGTCTGCTCGGTCGTGACGTCGGCGGCATCGTCGTCGCTGCCGCAGCCTGCGAGCGCGAGAACGAGGACGGCCAGAAGGGTCAAGCGCCGGAACATGTAGAGGAGTGATACCGGGAGGAGCGAGAATTAAACCCGCCCCTCCCGGTGGAACGCGTTCCCTAGCCCGTGGCGGGCGGGGACTGCAC
>JALYRA010000090.1 GCA_030855545.1 Actinomycetota bacterium
GGCCGCAGCCGCTTCCCGCCCGCCGCGAGCGCGTCGGTTCCGACCTCCGCGACCCGGCCCCCATGCGCGGCCACGGCCGCGACCAGCCGCTCCTCGACCTGCTCCATGTATGCGTCGAGCCCCGGGAGCTCCCGCACCTGCTCGAGGGTGGTCACTGCGTTTGCTCCAACCGTGCCGTCCCGGTGTGCAGCGCGACGATGCCGCCGCCGAGCCGCAGGTATGCGACCTCGTCGAACCCCTGCGCGCTCATCAGCGCCGCCAGCTCGTCCGGACCGGGGAAGCGACGAACGCTCGCCGGGAGGTAGGTGTAGGCCTTGCCACCTGGGAGGATCTTGCCCGCAAGCGGAATCAACGCGTCGAACCAGAGCTTGTAGAACAGCTTCAGCGGCCCTCGGGGACGCGTGATTTCGAGCACGCCGACCCGTCCTCCTGGCCGCAGCACGCGGCGCAGCTCGGCGAGCCCGCGTTCGAGGTCGGCGACGTTGCGAACGCCGAAGCCGACCGTCGCCGCATCGAAGGATCCGTCGGCGAACGGAAGCTCCAGCACGTCGCCCTGGATCCACTCGACCTCGGGCCCCTTGCGTCGTGCGCGCTCGAGCATCTGCTCCGAGAAGTCGAGCCCGACCACCTCGCCCGCTCCCGCCTTGCGCGCCGCCAGCGCGAGGTCGCCGGTGCCGCAGCAGGCGTCGAGCACCCGGTCGCTGCGCGCGACCACCTTTCGAACGGTGAGCCGCCGCCAGCGCTGGTCGAGTCCCAGCGTCATCACCCGGTTCATCAGGTCGTAGACCGGCGCGATCCGGTCGAACATCGAGCGGACACCGTCTGCGGGCAGCGTGCCCGACTCGTGACTCACGATTGACCCCACCGCGACACGAGCACGTTCTCGACGCCGAGCTGGTCGAGGATCCGGCCGACGACGAAGTCGACGAGGTCGTCGATCGTCTCGGCGCCGTGGTAGAAACCCGGCGCTGCGAAGAGGATGACGGCCCCCGCCTGCTGGAGCGTCGCGAGCCCATTCAGGTGGATGAAGGAGAGCGGAGTCTCGCGCGGCACGAGCACGAGTTTCCTGCCCTCCTTGAGCGCGACCGAAGCGGCACGGTGGATCAGGTTCGCCATCGCACCGGTCGCAAGCGTTCCGACCGTCGACATCGAGCACGGACAGATCACGTAGGCGTCGACCTTGGCGGAGCCGGACGCATACGGGCTCTTGTAGTCGCTGACGCCGTACACGGTGACACCTGCTGCTCCGCCCGTGAAGCGCTCGAGCACCTCGTCGCGCGGCAGCGTCGCGTCGCCGTAGAGCTCGGTCGCGAGCACCTCGACGCCGGCAGCCGATGCGGCGAGACCGACCTCGGCGCCCGCGTCGGTCAGCGCGCGCAGCAACCGGGCGGCGTACGGCGCGCCCGATGCGCCCGTCACGCCGAGAAAGACGTTCATGGCCTTATTCCTTCGGACCCTTGGAGGCGGCGAGGAACGTACCGAGCTTCTGCAGATTCTCCTCGCCGAGTCCGGCGTACGGCTGCATGACCTCGTTGCCGAACTGCGCCGGGTTGGACACGTAGTTCGCGAAGTAGTCGGCGCCCCTGCCCGAGTCGCCGATGTCGGAGAGCTCGGGTGCGCCCAGGTTCTCCGCTCCGGTGCCGAGGTACTTGTGGCACTGGCCGCAGCCGGCGACCGCGAAGATCTCGGCTCCCTGAACCGCCGTCTCGTTCCCTGCGAACCCCTGCCGCTTCGCCCACGTCGGCACCGCCTGCTTCAGCTCCGAGCCGAGCGACTCCTCCGCCGTCGCGCCCTTGTAGGTGAGCGTTCCCATCGCCAGTACGACCACGATCGCCGCGACGATCGCGACCGGGCGGCGGGAGAGCCGGCGCTCGCGGCGCAGGTCGATGAACGGAAGCGCGATCAGGATCGCGAGCAGGATGTTCGGCACACCGACCGTGCCGAGAACGACCGTATCCGGCCACTTGAAGATCCGGAGCAGATAGAAGAGGAAGTAGAAGAACCAGTCCGGCCGCGGGATGAAGTCCGTCGTTCCCGGGTCGGCTTCCTCCGTGTAGTGCGGCCCGAGCAGGCCGGCGTCGTCCGAGCCCTCGGCGGTGAAGTACCAGACGCACGCGAGTGCGACGATGACGCCGACGACGACGAGGCTCATCACCGTGTCGTGAAACATCGCGTGCGGGAAGAACGGCTTCCCGGTGCGGTCGACGTCCTCCTTGTAGTGCTTGTGCTGCCCGCGGCGCTCTTCGATCCGGCGACTCGCCACTTAGGCCGAGCCTCCGCCGCGGCGACCGGGGCGCATGAGGCCCTCGCGCCCGTTCGACGGCGCCTGCCGCTCGGCGCGATCGCGGCCCGCGGCCTCTTCCGAC
The DNA here is from genome assembly GCA_030855545.1 of Actinomycetota bacterium. Classification (GTDB taxonomy): domain Bacteria; phylum Actinomycetota; class Thermoleophilia; order Gaiellales; family Gaiellaceae; genus Gaiellasilicea. Next base: position 2,367 of record JALYRA010000090.1, read on the forward strand.
CACGGCGGCGAGGTGACGCCGAGCCGCATCACGAGGTAGAGATGCAGGCCGATCAACCCGAACATCGCACCCGGGATCGCGAGCATGTGCAAGGCGTAGAACTTCGACAAAGTGTCCGACCCGATCTCCGCCCCGCCTGAGAGGAACTGCGCGAGGAAGGGGCCGAGGAACGGCGCCGTCCCGTTCAGGTTGATCCCGACGACGGTCGCCCAGTACGCCGTCTGATCCCACGGCAGCAGGTAGCCGGTGAAGCCCTCGAGCATGCCCATTGCGAGCAGGAGCACGCCGATGATCCAGTTCAGCTCGCGCGGATACTTGTAGGCACCGAAGAGAAAGACGCGCGCCATGTGGAAGAACATGAGGATGATGAAGACGCTCGCGCCCCACTTGTGCATGCCGCGGACGAGCCAGCCGAGCGTGAGGTCGTTCGTGATCATCTGGATCGACTCGTACGCCGACTCGGGATCGGGCTTGTAGTACATCGCGAGCACGACGCCGGTGATCGCCTGTACGAGGAACGCGGTCAGGGTCGCGGAGCCGAGCGTGTGGAACCAGCCCGTGTCATGCGGCACCTTGCGGAAGAGGAAGTACTTCATTCCGCCGACGAGGCCGGAACGCTCTTCGAGCCAGTCGAGCGGGTAGAGCGCGGCCGCCTCGAGCTGGGTGCGGCGAGTCGTCTTCGCAGCCATTACTGCGGGACCTCGATCGGGTAGAGCCAGGCCGACGGGCCGTCGACGTGAACGCCCGGAACCTGACGTCCGTACTTCTTGATCCGGGCCCGCGCGCCAGCACCTTCGACCTCGGCGACGCTGTAGAACTTCCCGAGGAAGAGGCTCCCGTTGCGGATCGAGAACTCGGCGCGGTCGAGGGCGCGCACCGGCGGCCCCGCGGTCCTGTTCCCCTCCGTGTCGTACTGGCCGCCGTGGCACGGGCAGCCGAAACCGGTTGCGAGCACGGGCGTGAGCTCGGTCCCGAGCTTGTCGAGCGTCGTCTTCTCATCGTCGAAAATCAGGCCGTTCGGCTGCACCGGGCAACCGAGATGGGCGCAGCGGGAGTACAGGGTCGTGAAGCTCGGCTTGCCGTCGAGCAGGCCGTTGTTGCGCACGAACATCGTCCGCCGCGTCACCTCGCCGACCTCGGGATCCTCCATGTACGTCGCGATCACGTAACGGCCCTCCGGGAAGGCCTCGAGCGGGCCGAGTTCGACGTCCTGAGCGTCCTGCCCGATAAAGGACGGCAGGACCGCGAAGCCGAGCACGGGCACGGTGATCAGGCCGCCGATGACTCCGCCGAGGCCGAGCGTGGCGGCGGAGAGGAACGTGCTGCGAGGGTAGGCCGCGATCTCACTCTCGGTCATCACCGGCATCGCGTCGGGACCCTCGTCGGCGCGCGGGGCACCGCGCGTCAGCGGCCGCGACTCGGGCT
>JALYRA010000152.1 GCA_030855545.1 Actinomycetota bacterium
ATCCAGGTACGCGTCGACAACACGCTGCCGACCGGCGACGTCACCTTCCCGGCCACCGCGGCGAACATCCGCGGCACGGTCGCCCTGACGAGCAACTCGGCCGACGGCGGCTCCGGCGTCGCGACCGTCCAGTTCCAGCGCTCGCCGATCGGCGCCAACACCTGGACGAATCAGGCCGCGAGCTTCGACACGACGACCGTCACGGACGGCCAGTACGACCTGCGTGTCGTGACGACCGACAACGCCGGCAACTCCTTCTCCTCGGCGGCGATCACGGTGCGCGTCGACAACACGCTCCCGAGCGGCTCCGTCACCGCGCCGGCCGCCGCCGCGAACGTGCGCACCACGATCACGCTCACGAGTGACTCGGCGGACGCCGGCTCCGGTGTCGCCACCGTCGTCTTCCAGCGCTCGCCGCAGGGGGCGAACACGTGGACGAACCAGGCGGCGAGCTGGGACACGACCCTCCAGGCCGACGGCCAGTACGACGTCCGGGTGATCACGACCGACAATGCCGGCAACGGCTTCACGTCGTCGGAGATCACGATCCGCGTCGACAACACGCTGCCGACCGGCTCGGTCACCGGGCCTGCGAACGGCGCCGAGATCGGCGTCCCGGCGGTCGCCCTCACGAGTGACTCGGCCGACGGCGGCTCCGGAGTCGGCGCCGTCGTCTTCGAGCGCAGCCCCGCGGGTGCGAACACCTGGACGGCGACCGCGGCGAGCTGGAACACGGCGAGCGGGCCTGACTCCGTCGGCGACGGTAACTACGACCTGCGGGTCACCACGACCGACAACGCCGGCAACTCGTTCACCTCGCCGGTGATCACCGTCAAGGTCGACCACACGGCGCCGACGACGACGGCGTCGCTCGCCCCGGGCACTCCGAGCAACGCACCCGTCACGGTCACGTTCAGCGCGAACGACGGCACGGGCTCGGGCGTCAGCACGACGACCTGCGTCATTGATGGAACACTGACCGACCCGTGTGTGGTGCCGGCGCCCGGCGACCACTCGAACGACGGCAGCCACGTCGTTCAGTTCTTCTCGACGGACGACGTCGGCAACGTCGAGTCGACGAAGAGCGTCACCGTCGTGATCGACACGACCGCGCCGAGCGGCACCGGCGGCAACCCCGGTGACTACCTGCGCGGGATCGCCAACCTGACCTACTCGACCGGCGCGACCGACGTCAGCTCCGTTCAGTTCCAGTTCTCCGTGGCGGGCGCGAACGCGTGGTCGAACGTCGGCGCTGCGGACCTCACGCCGCCCTACGAGGCCTCCTGGAACACCGCCCTCGTCGCCGACGGCCCCTACGACCTGCGCGCGGTCGTCACCGACTCGACTGGCAACGTCGCCAACACCTTGCTCCCCGGCTTGCCGAAGACGGTCGACAACACCGCGCCGGCCGGCAACGTCACCTCGCCTGCCGCCGCCGCGTTCGTCTCGGGGACGATCAACGTCACCGCGAGCGCAACCGACGGCGCGACGCCGCCCGCCTCGGGCGTGTCCGCCGTGCGCTTCGAGATCAAGCCGTCCGGCTCTGGCTCCTTCAGCGTCTACGGCACGCAGACGACGCCCGTCGTCGGCTCGACCTACCAGCAGTCGCTCGCGAGCGCGAGCTATCCGGACGGCCCGGCCGACCTGCGCGTCGTGATCACGGACGTCGCCGGCAACGAGACGACCTCCGCAGTTCGAACGGTGTCGCTCGACAACGTCGCCCCGGCGATCACGCTGAACGATCCCGGCGCCGCGATCTCCGGGACGATCAACCTCGGCGTCACGACCGACGCCGACACGACGCAGGTCGTGTTCGAGCGCAGCGTCTCCGGGGCCAACAGCTGGACGACGATTGCGACCGACAACACGAGCGGCGACGGCTTCACCGCCTCCTTCAGCACCGTGCCGCTGGGCGACGGCGTCTACGACCTGCGCGCGCGTGCGACCGACGGCGGCGGCAACTCGTCGACGAGCGGGCTGCGCACGACTCGAATCGACAACACGCTCCCGACCGGCTCCGTCACCTCGCCGGGCGATGGCGCCACTGTCGGCGGGCCTGCCGTGCAGTTGAGCGCGACGGCGGCGGACACGAGCGGATCCGGGATCGCTTCCGTCAGCTTCGAGGTCAAGGCCTTCGGCTCCGGGTCTTTCAGCACGGTCGGTAGCGACACAACCAACCCTTACTCGATCACCTGGGACTCGACGGCCGCCCCGGACGGCGCCACCGAGATCCGGGCGCTGATCACGGACGCCGCCGGAAACATGCGCACGACCTCCGTTGTGCTGGTCACGGTCGACTCGACCGGCCCGAGCGTCAACCTCGCCGACCCGGGCCCGGTCGTCAGCGGCAGCATCGACCTGAGCGCGACCACCGGCGGCGCCGCCGTCCGCGTCTCCTTCGGCGTCACGCCGGCGGGCACGGGCTCGTGGACAGAGATCTCCTCCGATACGAGCGCGCCGTTCAACGCGTCGTTCGACACGGCCACGCTCGGTGACGGCCTCTACGACCTGCGTGCGATCGGCTACGACGCGGTCGGAAACCCGTCGACGCCGTCCGTGCGGGCAACCGTCCGCTTCGACAACACGGCGCCGCGCCTGGTGTCGTCGACTCCCGCCGACGGGTCGGTCTCCGACTCGGCGAACGAGATCGTTCTGCGCGCGAGTGAGCCGGTGACGGCGCCCGGTGCGCTGCTCGACGGTGTCGCCGCCCCCGCCGCCACGGCGTCGGGCAACGAGCTCACCTTCGCGACCGGCGCCCTTGCCGACGGGCTGCACGTGCTCTCGGGCGAGCTCGAGGACGCGAGCGGCACGCGGACGAGGTTCCGTGTCGCGGTCACGATCGACAGCAGTCCGTCGGACGACCCGCCGCCGATCGAGCGCAGCATCACCTCCTCGGGGAGCTGGACGATCACGGTCCCGGGCGGCCTCGTGACGGTGAACATGCCAGAGGGTGCATGGCCGACGCCCCCCACGCCCGAGGACTACATCCTCGTTCTCCGCGTCGACGCCGGCTCGAGCACGGCTGCCGGCCCCGGCTTCGCCCCGGGCACCCAGATCGTCGAGGTGACCGCACGCTGGGCAGTGGCCGGCACGTACGTGACCGAGTTCCGCGAGCCGATCGAGATCATCCTCTCCAACCCGAACGCCGTCCCGGCGATCCCCGCCTGGTCGCAGAACGGAACGACGTCCTGGAAGAACATGCCCCCGCTGAGTAGCCCGACGCTGCCGGTCGGTCAGCCTGACGGCTTCTATCGCAACGGTTCGGCCGTACACGTCCTGACTCACCACCTCACCTTCTTCGGCCTCAGGCTCGATGACGAGGCGCCGTCCGCACCGCGCGATGTCGCAGGCGTCGTCGCCGGCGACGGCCTGACCCTCCGCTGGATTCCCGGCACCGACTCGAGCGGTCAGCTCAGTCACGTCGTCCTGTTCGTGAACGGCGAGCCGTACCGGAACTTCGGACAGACCGAACTCGAGACGAAGCTCGGCGACTTCGTTGTCGGCGACACGCGCCGGTTCACATTCGCCCAGGTCGACGCAGCGGGGAACGCCAGCGGCCAGACGAGGCCGCTCCGCGCCGTCCCCGCGATCGCCGGCAAGGGCTTCGACCAGGCCGTCGCAGAGCTGGCCGCGGCCGGCTTCCAGGTCGGCAACGTCCGCGAAGAAACGATCCCGTCGGTCGCGCCGGGCACCGTCGTCCAGCCCGCCGGAGTCCGGCTTGCGCTCGAGTCGAGCGCGATCGACCTCGTCGTCGCCCGCGGCGGCGGTGTCGGCGAGGCGCGGCTCGTTTTCTCCGTCACCGGCTCGAAGAAGCTGACGCTGCAGAAGACCACGGCGATCCCGGTCCGGATCAAGGTCTCGAAGCCCGCAGAGGTCTCTGCCACGCTCTTCGGCGCGAAGAAGCAGCGGCTCTACAGCTGGAAGCTGCGCGTGAAGGCCGGCGCCAACGTGGTCAAGCTCCGCCTGCCGCAGCAGATCCGGAGGCCGGGCGCGTACACGCTGACGTGGGTCGCCCGCTCGGGCAAGGAGTCGGTGCGTCGCACGCTCAAGCTCACACTCGTCGGCCCGAAGCTCGCGCAGGTGAAACCGAAGCGGCAGGAGGTCGAGGTCGTGCTCGCAGGCGAGAAGCCAGAGAACGGCGCGCTCCGGCCGAGCTTCACCGAGGGCGGCCCGCGCGTCGTCGCGCAGTCGGCCACCCCCGACGAGACGTTCACGCTCGCCGCCTCCGCGGCTCGCGACGTCGGTGTGGTCGTCGTCGATGTCGACGCCTACGGCATCTCGTTCCTGTCCGACCTCCGCACCGTCTTCCCGTCGCTTCGCTTGATCGCGATCTCGCGCGAGCCGGCGAGGCGCACGCTCGCCGTCCGGGCCGGCGCCGTCCTCGCGCTCCCGCGCACGACGACCGCCAAGCAGCTCGGCAAGGCGATCTCTCTCGTCGCGAGCCGCTAAAGCGCCGCCTGGATCGCGAACGCGATCCCGACCGCAACGAGGGCGACTCCGAGCGCGATCCGGAGAACGTTCTCGTCGAAGCTGCCTGTCGCCTTCGCACCGAGCCAGCCGCCCGGGATCGCGCCTGCGAGCCCCGCCACGAGCAGTGGCCAGTCAACGCCGAGCGAGCCCGCATGCGTCGCGAACCCGGCCACCCCGAGCAGGAAGCCGACGACGAGGTTCGTCCCCGCAGCCCGCTTCACGTCCATGCCGACGCCGCGCACGAGCGTCGGCATCCGCAAGGTTCCGAGGATGACGCCGACCGCGCCACCGAGCGCGCCGATCCCGAAGCCGCCGGTCACGGCAGGCCAGAGCCGCTGCTGCTCACGCTCCCTCGCTCGGACCGGCCGAAGCGCCAGGTCGATCCCGCTCCAGACGAGCACGGCGGCGATGGCGGCGAAGAGCAACCGTTCCGAGACGTCGTCCGCGACGAGCGCGCCGAGGACGGCGCCGAGGACGGACGGCGGCGCCATCCACCCGACGAGCCGCCAATCGACGCGCCCCTCCCTGGCGTGTCGCACCGAGCCGGCGGCGGCCGACGCGGCCGAGATCGCGATGTTCGTCCCGGCGGCTGCCAGCGGGCTTCCCGCCAACCAGACGAGGAGCGGCAGCCGCAGCGTCCCGAGCACGAGCCCGAGCATCGAGCCCACGTACCCGGCGACGAACGACCCGCTGAGCGCTAGCGCGAGCTCCCAGGCTTCCACAAGGGTTCCTCACGCCCGTCGTTCGCTGCGCGCGCGAGGATGAACAACAGGTCGGAAAGCCGGTTCAGATAGACGAGCACGAGCGGATTCACGTCGACCTCCTGCGAGCCGAGCAAGACCTCGCGCTCGGCGCGGCGGCAGATCGTCCGGGCGACATGGAGGCGCGCCGCCGACTCGCTGCCACCCGGGAGGACGAAGCTCCGGAGCTCCGCGAGGTCGGCATTGAAGGCGTCGCACTGCTGCTCGAGCCGGTCGATCATCGCCTGCTCGACGCGGAGCCGGTCGGTTACGCCCCACGGCACGGAGAGGTCGGCGCCGACGTCGAAGAGCTCGTTCTGGATCCGCGTCAGCGGGTCCCGCATCGCCTCCGGAGGCTCGCCTGCGAGCACGACCCCAAGCGCCGAATTGAGCTCGTCGACCGTCCCGAACGCGCCGATTCGGCAGTCCAGCTTCGACACACGGGAGCCGTCGCCGAGCGAGGTCTCCCCCTGGTCGCCGCCGCGCGTGTAGATCCGCGTCAGACGGACCGGCTCGGTGCGCTCGCGGTTTTTCACGTCGACACGGTCTCACGCTGGAGGTCGAGGATCTGACGCGCGATCACGATCCGCTGGATCTCGCTCGTCCCCTCGTAGATCTCGGTGACCTTCGCGTCGCGGTAGTACCGCTCGACCGGGAACTCCTTCGTGTAGCCGTAGCCGCCGAGGATCTGGATCGCGGCCGAGGTCTGGCGCGTCGCCATCTCGGAGGCGAAGAGCTTCGCCTTCGCGCCGGCCTCGGTGTGCGGCTCTCCCTGCTCCTTCAGCCACGCGGCCCGGTAGACGAGCAGCCGCGCAGCGTCGATCTCGGTCGACATGTCGGCGAGCTTGAACTGGATCGCCTGGTGCTCGGCGATCGGCTTTCCGAACGAATGCCGCTCCTTGGCGTACTCCCTGGCGACGTCGTAGGCCGCCTGCGCGATCCCGAGCGCCTGCGCGGCGATCCCGATCCGCCCGCCGTCGAGCGTCGCCATCGCGACCGTGAATCCCTTGCGCTCCTCGTGCAGCAGCCGGTCACCGTCGACGCGCGTCTCGATCCGCAGCTCGGCGGTCGAGGACGAGTTCAGCCCGAGCTTCTCCTCCTCGCGCGTCACCTCGACGTGCTCGCGGTCGAGGATGAACGCCGAGACGCCACGCGCGCCGTCGGTCTCCTGGTCGGTGCGCGCGAAGAGGAGCAGCGTCCCCGACTGCGCCGCGGTCGAGATGAACTGCTTCGTGCCCGAGATGCGCCAGCCGTCCCCGTCCGCGACCGCCGTCGTCCGGAGCGCGCCGGCATCGGACCCGGATCCAGACTCGGTGAGCGCGAAGGCGCCGATCTTCTCGCCGCGCGCGAGCGGCGGCACGAAACGCTCGCGCTGCTCTTCTGTGCCGAAGCGGAGGATCGGCAGCGTGCAGGCGCTCGTGTGCACGGCGACGGTGACACCGACGCCTGCATCGGCCCGCGACAGCTCCTCGAGCACGAGGATGTAGGAGAGGAAGTCCGCGCCGGCGCCGCCGAGCTCCACCGGCACGCAGACACCCATCAGCCCGAGCTCAGCGAGCTTGCCGTAGACCTCGGTCGGAAAGTGGTGATCGCGGTCCCAGGCCCCCGCATTGGGCTCGATCTCGGCCTGCGCGAACTCCCGCGTCAGCGCCTGAATCTCCCGCTGGTCGTCCGTCAGGGAGAAGTCCATCGCGCGCGAGTGTATACGCGCCCTGCTGCTCCCCAGAAGCGCACGACCTGTTCACAGGCCCGTTACCCACGGCGGAGCCGACCCGACCGAGACTGACCGACGACACGTTCACAACGAGGGGAGCTGGGGGATGACGACGATCGACAGGAAGACCTTCCTGCGGCGCGGCGCGGTCGCCGGGGGCACGCTGGCAACGATGGGGCCGCTCTCGGCCTACTACGCAAAGAGCGCGAGCGGCGCTCCGAACGCGGCCACAGGCTACGGACCGCTCGTGAACAAGGGCGATCTCTGGCTGCCCGTGGAGTTCAACTACCAGGTGCTCTCGCGCCAGGGCCAGCCGATGAGCGACGGTCAGCCGACGCCGGGAGTCTTCGACGGTATGGGCGCCTTCCCGGGTCGGGGCGGCAACACGATCCTGATCCGCAACCACGAGAACCGCGAGCGCGCGGGCGAGCAGAAGGTGATCACCGGGCCGGCGTTCGAGTACGACGTGCTCGCGTTCGGCGGCAACACGAAGCTCGAGGTGAGCAAGACGAAGACGGGGAAGGACGCGGCAGGCAACCAGCAGTATGCGTACGAGGTCGTGCGCGACTTCGCGATCCTTGGCGGCACCTCCACGAACTGCGCCGGCGGGCTCCGGAGCCCCCACTCGTGGCTGACCTGCGAGGAAGTCGTGAAGCGAACCGCGAACGGCACGAAGCACGGATACATCTTCGAAATCGACGCCAGGGCCGATGGTCCCGTGCGCGCAATTCCCGTGCCCAAGGCCGGCCGTCGCGCGCACGAGGCCGCGATCGAGCGGAGCGGGATCATCTACATGACAGAGGACCGGAGCAAGTCGCCGGATCTCCTGCGCGGCCAGATCGGCGCAGCTCTCTACCGCTACACACCGAGTCCCCGCGGGGGCGGCATCCCGCTTCACGAGACGTCCGGCCCCGTCGAGGCGCTCGCGATCAAGGGCGAGCCGAACAAGGACATGGACCTGACGACCACAGTCGGAGCCTCGTACCCGGTCGAGTGGGTGCCGATTCCGGAGCCCGATCACGAGGACGACAGCGACAACCGGCGCGATCGCGTTCCCGGCTTCACGCCGAACCGCGTCCAGGCGGCGGATCGTGGCGCCGCGGTCTTCAGCCGCCAGGAAGGCATGTGGGCCGGCCCCGGCAACGCCAAGGTCTACTTCGACTGCACGTCCGGCGGCAAGGCCCGCCTCGGTCAGGTCTGGGAGTACGACCCAGGCCGCGAGCTGCTGACGCTGATCTTCGAGTCGACCGATCCGGCGATGCTCCAGAGTCCCGACAACGTCGTGATCGTGCCGCAAACCGGCGATGTGTTCCTGCAGGAGGACGGGGCCGGAGACCAATTCGTCCGAGGCGTCACCCGCGACGGCGACATCTACGACTTCGCGAAGACCCAAACGAGCAACTCGGAGTTCTGCGGAGCCTGTTTCGACCCGGACCGTCAGACGCTGTATCTGAACCAGCAGGGCGGCCGCGGCAACCTCCCGTTCGGCACCCCTGGCGACGCCGGGGTCACGTACGCGATCTACGGCCCGTTCGAGAAGCGCGCCGGCAGCAACAGCCGCGGGTAGCGGTGACCTGGCGGCGGCGGTTCTCTACGCCGCCGCCAGGAACTCCCGCCGGATCTCGTGCAGGACGTGCTCGCGGTCGCAGAACGCCTCGACGACGTCCGGATCGAACTGCTTGCCCTTCTCCGCGATGATCTCGCGGCGGCAATCGCGCCAGCTCCGGGCCTCGCGGTAGGGCCGGTGGTTCGTGATCGCGTCGACGGCGTCCGCGACGGCGAAGATGCGCGCGCCGAACGGGATCTCGTCTCCTGCGAGACCGTCGGGATAGCCGCTTCCGTCCCAGCGCTCGTGATGCGAGCGAACGACCTCGACACCGGCCTCGTGCAAGAAGGCGACGCCGCCGATCATCTGCGCGCCGAGCACTGTGTGGGCCTTCATCAGGCGCCACTCGGCCTCGTTCAACGAGCTCGGCTTGAGCAGGATCTGATCCGGGACGCCGATCTTGCCGATGTCGTGGAGGAGGAAGCCGTACTCGAGCGCCGGATCGGCCGCGAGCTTCGGATCGATTGCCTCGGCGAGCTCGAGCGCGTAGCGCTGCACGCGTTGCGAATGCTGCCGCGTGCCCGTGTCCTTCGTGCCGAGCGCGCTCGCGAGCGCCGAGACGGTCTCGCGGTAGGCGCTCTCGAGGAGGCCCCGCTGCGCGCTCTCGAGCTCGACCAGCTGGCGCAGATCGCGGGCGTAGAGAACGAGCTGCTCCTCGTCCGAGCGGCCGGCTGACGTCCGCATCGGCGCGCCGACGGCAGCTCCGGCGAGGCGCTCGACGACGCCGAGCAGCTCGAGCGGGCGGAAGGGCTTGAGCAGGAGCGCGTCGGCGCCGGCGGCGCCGGCGACGCCCTCGATGTCTTCCATCCCGGTGAGGAGCACGACGCGGATCTCGCGCGTGCCGGCGCCGGCCTTCAACTCGCGGCAGAAGGCGAGCCCGTCCATCCCGGGCATGCCCACGTCGAGCACGATCACGTCCGGCGGCGATGTGGCGATGCGCGCCTCGGCCTCGGCGGCGCTACCCGCCTCGTCCACCTCGACCTCCACGTCCTCGAAGGTCGTGCGCAGCAATGCGCGAAATCCCGCATCGTCGTCGACAAGCAACAGGCGCATCGTTTCCCCCCGCCGTTCGGTTGCCTTCTCGACAACGGTTATCGGCAACTGGGTCCGAAAGTTGAGCGAGACCTAGCTCCAAAGGGTGATGTCGTTAGTACATGTAGAAGCCCTGGCCGGACTTGCGGCCGAGGCGTCCCGCCTGCACGTACTGGCGCAGCAGCGGGCATGGCGCGTACTTCGGGTTGCCAAGCCCGTCGTGCAGCACCTCCATGATCGCGACGCACGTATCGAGGCCGATCAGGTCGGCGAGCGCGAGCGGGCCCATGGGGTGGGCGAACCCGAGCTTCGCGATCGTGTCGATCGCCTCCGGGTCGGCGACACCCTCCATCAGCGCGTACGCGGCCTCGTTGATGAACGGCATCAGGATCCGGTTCGAGACGAAGCCGGGGAAGTCGTTCGCCTGGGCGGGAACCTTGCCGAGATCCTCGGCGAGGCTCGTGATCGCGGCCGCCGTCTCGTCCGAGGTCTGCACGGCGCGTATCACCTCGACGAGCTTCAGCACCGGCACCGGGTTGAAGAAGTGCATTCCGATCACGCGGTCGGGCCGCCCGGTCGCCGCTGCGAGCGACGTGATCGGAATCGAGGACGTGTTCGACGCGAGGATCGCGCCGTCGGGGAAGATCCCGTCTGCGCGGCGGAAGAGATCCTCTTTCACGGCAGCGTTCTCGATCACCGCTTCAACGAGGAGATCGGCGGGAACGAGGTCGTCGGCAGCGCTCACGCGCGCGAGCACCTCGTCTGGATCGGCCCCACCCTTCTCCGCGAGCCGCTCGAGGCTCTTGCGCATGGTCGCCAGCCCGCGCTCGGTCGCTCCCGGCGCGGCGTCGTAGAGCGAGACGCGGCGCCCCGAGGCGGCGACCACTTGCGCGATGCCGCCGCCCATCTGGCCGGCGCCCACAACGAGAACATGCTCGAAATCCATCGTGCGAGAGGCTAACGTCACCGGCATGGTGCTGGTGCGCTCAGCAGTCCTCGCCGACGCCGAGTCGATCGCCCGCATCCAGGTCGAGACGTGGCGCGCGGCGTACACCGGGCTGATGCCCGAAGAAGTGATCACCTCCTTCGACCTCGAGGTACAGCAGAGGATGTGGCGCGAAGGTCTCGGGCGCGAGCCAAGGCCGGGCGGCGCCGTCTTCGTCGCCGAGCTCGACGACGAAGTCGTCGGCTTCGCGAGCGTCGGCGCGTGCCGCGACGAGGACGGGGTCGCCGAGCTGTACGCGATCTACGTCCACCCGACATGCTGGGATTGCGGCGCCGGCCGGGCGCTGATCCAGGCCGCGGAGGAGTCGATGCGTGGATCCGGCTTCCACGACGCGATGCTGTGGGTTCTGGAAGGGAACGAGCGGGGCGAGCGCTTTTACCGTGCGGCGGGTTGGGCGGAGGACGGGAAGAAGGACGAAGAGTTCCAGGGCGCCGAGGTGACCGAGTTGCGCTACCGCAAGCGCTTGTAGCCGCGCAGCCTCCGGACGAGGAAGAACGCGCCAGCAGCGAGTACGAGGCCGCCGACGGCGAGCCCGCCCCAGTTGACCGGCGGCAGGCGGTTGTCCTCGATGTCGGCCAGCTCGAGGAAGTCGGCCGGGTCGACCTGGGAGCAGAGGCTCGAACGCCAGGTGTCTCCGTCGAGGTCGAGCAGGAGGCCGACCCGTTGCTCGATCCCGACCTCGAGCCCGCAGGCGGCGCCGTTCGCGGGCGTCACGACCACGACCCGCTCGTTGATGTCGCCCTTGTAGACCTGCTCCACCCGAAACGTCCAGGTGGTCGAGTCGCCGGACGTCTTCCGGTCGAGCGCAGCCCCGATGAAGGCGCCGTCGGCAAGCGGCAGGTCGCGCACGAGGTCGACCGGGGCGCACGTGCAAGCGACAGCGTCGCCTGCGAGCACGAGCGCGGCGACGGCGACGAGGAGGAGGCGCACCGCGCGGCTAAACGTCGATCAGGAGCGCGTCGCCCTGACCGCCGCCAGAACAAATCGCCGCGAGGCCGAGCCCGCCGCCGTTCCGGCGGAGCTCATGGATCATCGTCCCGATGATCCGGCCACCGGACGCTCCGATCGGATGGCCGAGCGCGACCGCGCCGCCGTTGACGTTCACGATCTTCTCGTCGGCGCCTAGCAGGCGGGTCGAGTTGAGCGAGACGGAGGAGAACGCTTCGTTGATCTCAACCCGCTTGACGTCGGCGATCGTCTTCCCCGCCTTCTCGAAAGCCTTCGCCGCAGCGTTCGCGGGCGTGCGGACGAGATAGGGGAAGTCGTCCGCGACGTAGCCCTGCGAAACGATCGTGCCGAGGATCTCGAGGCCGCGGCGCTCCGCGAACTCCTCCGACGTGACGATCACGCACGAGGCTCCGTCGTTGACACCCGGCGCGTTTCCCGCGGTCGTCGTCCCCTCCGGGTCGAAGACCGGCTTCAGCTTCGCGAGCGACTCGAGGCTCGTGTCGCGTCGAATGCCCTCGTCGGAGGCGACATCCTCCACCGGAACGATCTCGTCGTCGTAGCGCCCCTCGTCCTGCGCCGAGGCGGCCCGCTGGTGCGAGCGGAACGCCCAGGCGTCCTGCTCCTCCCGGGTGATCCCGAGCTCGCGCGAGACCATCGAGTTGTGCTGGACCATGTGCATGTGGTCGTAGGCGTCGGTGAGCCCGTCGAAGATCATCGAGTCGACGAGCTCCCCGTGGCCGAGCCGGTAGCCGAAACGCGCTTTCTGAAGAACGTACGGAGCGTTTGACATCGACTCCATGCCGCCGGTGACGATCACCTCGAGGTCACCCGCGCGGATGATCGTGTCGGCGATTTGGATCGCGCGGATCGACGAGGCGCAGACCTTGTTGATCGTGTCGGCCGGCGTCTCCTTCGGCAGTCCCGCGCCGATCGATGCCTGGCGTGCGGGAGCCTGGCCGGCGCCGCCCTGCAGTACCTGACCCATGATCACGTACTCCGGCTCGTGCGGCTCGAGACCGACCCGCTCGAGGGCGGCTTTGATCACGATCGACCCGAGCTCCGTCGCCCTGTGGCCGGCGAGGCCGCCCCCGAGCTTGCCAAAGGGCGTGCGTACGGCCGAGACGATGACGGAACGGGTCACACTGGTGAGGTTACCGGGCGTAACTCGCGTCGGGCTCGAGCTTCTGCGCGAACGCAACGAGCAGGCGGACGCAGGCCTCGAGGTCTTCGAGGTCGACGATCTCGATCGGAGAATGCATGTTGCGGAGCGGGATCGAGACGAGGCCGGTGGGGATTCCCTCGCGGGAGACGTACGTGTCGTCGGCGTCCGTGTGTGAGTCCATCCCGGTCTCGACGGTGTGCTCGATTCCCTCCGCCTCCGCTGCCTCGACGAGCAGCTCGAAGACGCGCGGGTTCACGAGCGGGCCGCGGAAGATCGCGGCGCCGCCGCCGAGCCGGTGGTGGCCGCCCGTGTTGGGGTCGTCCGCGGGGACGTCCGTCGCGTACGTGACGTCGAGCGCGATTGCGACGTCCGGCCGGAGCCGGTAGGCGGCAGTGCGCGCGCCGTGGTGGCCGAGCTCCTCCTGGGCAGACGCGACGACGGCGACGTTCGCGCTTTCGAGCCGGCGGAACGCCTCGAGAGCGACGTAGACGCTCGCTCGGTTGTCCAGGCTGCGCGAGGCGACGCGGCTGCCGGCCAGCTCGAGCGGCTCCCCGACGATGACCATCGGGTCGCCGGGTGAGACAAGCGAGCGCGCCTCCTCCCCATCCGCGGCGCCGATGTCGACATAGAGCTGACTCCATTCGACCTTCTCGTTGTCCTTCGCCTTCCTGGCGACCACCCCCGGAACGGCGCCGCGTTTCGTGCGAATCTCGACGCGCTGGCCGTACGCGACGCTCGCGCGCATGCCACCGAGCTGGTGCACCGGGACGAGGGCATCGTCCGGGATGTGAGCCACGGCGAGCCCGATCACGTCGAGATGCGCGAACAAGGCGAGCAGCGGCCCGTCGCCCTGCCGCCGAGCGACGAGATTGCCGACCGAGTCGCTCTCGATCTCGGCGACGTCGCCAACCGCCTCTCGCACAGCGTCGTACGCGAGCTGCTCGTGCCCGGACGGGCCGTGGGCACGCAGGAGCGCGTCGAGAGTCTCCGGAATCGCCATTGCGGGCAGTCTATGGACGTGTCCACTTCCGCCATCCCGACCGATCTGCTGACCCCGCTCGGCGCGTACCTCCGCCTGCGCGAGGGCGCGGCCGCGAGCTTCCTGCTCGAGTCGGTCGAGCAGGGTCGCCTCGGCCGGCACTCGTTCATCGGCTCCGGGTCGAGGCTCGTCACCTTCGAGGAAGCCGAGGAGCTCGATCTGCCCGTCGTCGGCTACCTCGCCTACGACCACGTCGCAAAGCTCGAGCCGACGGTGCCGCTGCCGGCCGAGGGCCCGGATCTGCCGGAGAGCCGCTTCGTCGTCGCAGACACGCTCGTCCGCTTCGACCACGGGAGCGGCACGGCGGAGGTGCTCGCGGGCGACGCGAACGGCATCGCAGCACGGCTCGACGAGGGGCTTGGGTTTCAGAAACACAAGCCCCTCTCGAACCGCTCAACGATGCGGCGTTCGCCCGACCAGGCCACGTACGAAAAGGGCGTCGAGCGGATCCGCGAATACATCCGCGCCGGGGATGCCTTTCAGGTCGTGCTTTCGCAGCGCGCAGAGCGGCCGACATCGGTTTCGGCGGTCGAGCTCTACCGGTCGCTCCGGCGCGTGAACCCGTCGCCGTACCTCTTCCTGCTCGAGCTCGGCGAGCTCGCGCTCATCGGATCGTCCCCTGAGACGCTCGTCAAATGTGAGGCCGGCCGCGCCTCGCTCAATCCGATCGCCGGCACGACCGAGCCGGGCGAGGGCGACGCGGAGCGCCTGCTTGCGTCGGAGAAGGACCGCGCAGAGCACGTCATGCTCGTCGATCTCGGCCGCAACGACCTCTCTCGCGTCTGCAAGCCGGCGACCGTGGAGGTGGCGCGTTTTCTCGAGCCGGAGCGGTTCTCACACGTCACGCATCTCGTCTCGGAGGTGACGGGCGAGCTGCGCGAGGGCATCACGCCGTTCGCTCTCCTCCGCGCGTGCTTTCCGGCCGGCACCGTCTCCGGCGCGCCGAAGGTGCGCGCGATGCAGATCCTCAGCGAGCTCGAGGGATACCGCCGCGGGCCATACGCGGGCGCCGTGGGCTACATCCTCCCCGGCGGGACGATGGACACCTGCATCGCGATCCGGACGGTGGTGCTGAAGGACGGCGTCGCGCGGCTACAGGCGGGGGCCGGGATCGTGGCAGACTCCGACCCGGCCGCCGAGCACCGCGAGTGCCTCTCGAAGCTCGCCGCGCTCGAAGCCGCGATCGATCTCGCCGAGGAAGGCCGCTAGATGTTGCTCATGCTCGACAACTACGACAGCTTCACCTACAACCTCGTGCACCTGCTGGAGGAGCTCGGTGCGGACGTGCGGGTCTTCCGAAACGACGCACTCACGGTCGACGAGGCCGAGGCGCTCGAGCCGACACACCTCGTCGTCTCACCCGGCCCGGGCCGCCCTGCGCAAGCCGGGATCTCGGTCGAGTTGATCCGGCGGCTCGGCCCGCGCATCCCCACGCTCGGCGTCTGCCTCGGTCACCAGGCGATCGTGGAGGCCTTCGGCGGCGAGGTCGGACAGGCGAAGGCGCTCCTCCACGGCAAGGCCTCGCCGGTCGAGCACGACGGGAAGGGCGTCTTCGTCGGGCTCCCGGAGACGATCGAAGCGGGCCGCTACCACTCGCTTGCCGCGATGCGCGTCCCCGACGACCTCGAGGTGACGGCGCGCACGCCCGACGGCGAGGTGATGGGCGTGCGCCACCGCGAGCTGCCGATCGAAGGCGTCCAGTTCCATCCCGAGAGCGTCCTAACCCCGCTCGGGCGCGATCTGATGAGGAACTTCCTCTCGTGATTCAGGAGGCGCTCGCCGATCTGCTCGACGGGCGCGACCTCGGCCGTGAGCGCGCCCACGACGTGATGGACGAGATCATGCGCGGCGACGCGACGCAGGCGCAGATCGGCGGCTTCCTCGTCGCGTTCCGCCTCAAGGGCGAGACCGCGGAGGAGATCGCCGGCTGCGCTGAGGCGATGCGCGAGCACGTCCTCCCCGTTCGGCCGCAGCGTGACGACCTCGTCGACACCGCCGGCACGGGCGGCGACGGCGCGAAGACGATCAACATCTCGACGGCTGCGGCGATCGTCGCTGCGGCGGCCGGCGCGGGTGTCGCGAAGCACGGGAATCGCGCCGTCTCGTCCGCGTCTGGCTCGGCCGACGTCCTCGAGGCGCTTGGCTTCCGGATCGAGCAGCCGGTCGAGCGAATCGAACGGTCGATCGACGAGCTCGGGTTCGGCTTCATGTTCGCTCCCTCACATCATCCGGCGATGAAGCACGCTGCACCCGTCCGTCGCGAGCTCGCGGCGCGTACCGTGTTCAACGTGCTCGGCCCACTCACGAACCCCGCCGGCGCCCGCGCCCAGGTGATCGGCGTCTATGCCAGGCCGCTCGTGCAGACGATTGCCCAGGTGCTCGCCCAGCTTGGAGCGCGCCGCGCATTCGTCGTTCACGGAGCGCACGGGATCGACGAGCTCTCCCCCGCCGGGCCGAACCACGTGTGCGAGGTCGTCGACGGCGAGGTGCAATCGCGCGTGATCGACCCGCTCGACCTGGGGATCGAGCGCTGCGACCCGGCCGAGCTGGCGGGCGGCACGGCCGAGGAGAACGCCGCCGCAATCCGCGACGTGCTCGGCGGCACAACCGGCGGCAAGCGCGACGCAATCCTCCTGAACGCCGCCGGGGCGATCGCCGCGGCCGGTCATGCAGAGGATCTGCAGGAGGGTCTCGAGCTCGCGCGTCTCGCGGTCGACTCCGGCGACGCAGCCGCCAGGCTTGACGAGCTGACGGAGTTCTCCCGTGCGGTTTAGAGACGCGCTCACAGCCCCTTGCCTCGGCGCGATTGCAGAGATCAAACGGCGCTCGCCTTCGCTCGGCGACATCCGGCCGGACGCCGATCCGGGCCGGATCGCCGCTGACTACGCCCGCTCCGGCGCGGCCGCCGTCTCCGTCCTCGTCGACGAGCGCTTCGGCGGCTCGTGGGACGACCTCCGCGCCGCGCGAGCGAGCTCCAGCGTGCCGCTCCTTGCCAAGGGCTTCTTCTCGACCGAGGAGCACCTGCGCACCGCGAAGGAGGCGGGCGCGGACGCGGTGCTCCTGCTCCTGCGCGACCTCGACGACGCCGAGACGCGAACGCTGATGGCGATGGCGGGCGACCTCGGGCTCGACACGCTCGTCGAGGCGCACGACGCGGACGAGCTCGAGCGGGCGATCGTCCTCGACGCACCCGTGATCGGCGTCAACGCCCGTGACCTCGCCACCTTCGAGATCGACCGCGAGGGGCAGCTGCAGCTGGTGGCCCGGATCCCCCCGGACCGGGTCGCGATCGCCGAGAGCGGGATTCGCACCCGTGCTCAGGGTGCCGCCGCCGAGCTCGCCGGCGCCGACGCGATCCTCGTCGGCTCGACCCTGATGCAGGCGCCCGACCCCGCCGCGAAGCTGCGCGAGCTCCTCGCCCGGCCGCTCGTGAAGGTGTGCGGCCTGACGCGCGAAGAGGACGTGGCGCTCGCCGCCGAAGCGGGAGCCGACCTGGCCGGCTTCATCCTGGCGCCGGACAGCCCACGCGCCGCTACCGAGGTTCTGCCCGTCCCCGACGAGCTCCTCGCGGTCGCGGTCTGGGTGGGCGAGGCGAAGCCGAGCAGCGCGACGATCGACCAGGTGCACGAGCGCGACGCCGCCGCTGTGCGCGGACGGAACGCCGTCCTCTTGCGCGAGGGCGAGCAGGTCGCGCGCGTCCTCGACCTCCCCTGGGAGGCCGACGACCCGGAGCACTGGGACCGGGCCGCGTCGACGCCCGGCCGAATCGTCTTGGCCGGCAAGCTCGCCGCCGACAACGTCGCCGACGCGATTCGCCGCGTCCGGCCATGGGCGGTCGATGCGGCCTCGCGGCTCGAGTCGGAGCCAGGGATCAAGGATCCCGAGAAGGTTCGCGCCTATGTCGAGGCGGCACGCTCGTGACCGAGACCTACGGCGCTTACGGTGGCCGCTACGTTCCTGAGACGCTCGTCCCGGCGCTCGACGAGCTCACCGCCGCCTGGGAGTCCGCACTCGCGGACGAGAGCTTTCGAGCTGAGCTCGATCACCTCGCGTCGTCCTACGCCGGCCGCCCGACGCCGCTCACGCGCGCCGAGCGCTTCGCGCCCGCAAAGCGGCTCTACCTGAAGCGCGAGGATCTGCTCCACACGGGCGCGCACAAGCTGAACAACGCGCTCGGACAGGCGGTGCTCGCGCGGCGGCTCGGCAAGCAGCGGATCGTCGCCGAGACGGGCGCGGGGCAGCACGGCGTCGCGACCGCGACCGTCTGCGCCCGCTTCGGTCTCGACTGCGTCGTCTACATGGGCTCCGAGGACATGCGCCGCCAAAAGCCGAACGTCGACCGGATGGGTCTCCTCGGCGCAGAGGTGCGGCCGGTCGAGTTCGGCACCAAAACGCTGAAAGAGGCGACAAGCGAGGCGATCCGCGACTGGATCACGAACGTGGAGGACACGCATTACCTGATCGGCTCGTGCGTCGGGCCGGCGCCGTACCCGGAGATCGTGCGCGAGCTTCAGGCCGTGATCGGCCGCGAAGCGCGCGCGCAGGTGCTCGAAGCGGAAGGGCGGCTGCCGGACGCCGTGATCGCCTGCGTCGGCGGCGGCTCGAACGCGATCGGGATGTTCGCGGGCTTCCTCGACGACGCCGAGGTCGAGATCGTCGGCGTCGAGGCGGCCGGGGCCGCGAGCCTCGGTACCGGCCGAGCCGGGGTCCTCCACGGCTCGCGCTCCTCCGTCCTCGCCGACGAGGACGGCCAGATCGCCGACGCACATTCGATCTCCGCCGGACTCGACTACCCCGGTGTCGGCCCCGAGCACGCACACCTGCGCGACTCAGGGCGCGCCCGCTACGTCGGCACGACCGACGAGGAGGCTCTCGACGCGTTCCGGAAGCTGACGCGCACCGAAGGGATCATCCCCGCGCTCGAACCGTCGCACGCGCTCGCGCGGGTCGACGAGCTCGACGCCGAGCTGATCGTCCTCTGCCTCTCGGGACGCGGCGACAAGGACCTCGCCGAGGTCCTCTCGCGCGGATGAGCAAGACGCTCGTGATCTATCTCATGTCCGGTCCGGACACGCCCGCTCTGGCCGAGGCGGCGGTCGAAGGCGGCGCGGACATCGTGGAGCTCGGCTTCCCGTTCTCCGACCCGCTCGCCGACGGTCCGGTCATTCGCCGCGCCGCGGAGAAGGCGCTCGCGCAGGGGATGCGGACACAGGCGTGCCTCGAATGCCTCGCCGCGGTGCGGGAGCGCATCGACGTGCCGTTGATCCCGATGACGTACTCCTCGCTCCTCGAGGCATACGGCTGGGACCGCTTCGCCGAAGACGCGCGCGCAGCCGGCGCGACGAGCCTGATCGTCGCCGACCTGCCGGCAGGCGACCGGCCCGAGCTGACGCGTGTCCAGCTCGTCGCGCCGACGTCGACCGACGAACGCCTTCGCCTCGCCGGCGCGCTGACGGACGGCTGGCTCTACCTCGTCACCGTCACGGGCACGACGGGGGCCCGCTCGGGGGTCTCGGAGTCCCTCGCCGGGCTGGCCG
>JALYRA010000153.1 GCA_030855545.1 Actinomycetota bacterium
GACGCGATCGAGGAGCACCGCTTCGACGCCGCGATCGGCGGCGCCCGTCGCGACGAGGAGCGCGCGCGCGCCAAGGAGCGGATCTTCAGCTTCCGCGACGACTTCGGCCAGTGGAACCCGCGCGCGCAGCGGCCCGAGCTCTGGAACCTCTACAACGCTCGCGTCCGCCGCGGCGAGCACGTGCGCGTCTTCCCGATCTCGAACTGGACGGAGCTCGACGTCTGGCAGTACATCGCCCGCGAGCAACTGGAGCTGCCGCCGATCTACTTCGCCCACGAGCGCGAGGTCTTCAAGCGCGACGGGATGCTCTATGCGGTCAGCGAGTTCCTGGAGCGGATGGACGGCGAGGAGCCGTTCACCGTGTCGGTCCGCTTCCGCACAGTCGGCGACATGAGCTGCACCGGCGCCGTTGCATCGGAAGCGAGCTCGCTGGAGGACGTCGTCGCCGAGATCGCGGCGACGCGCGTCACCGAGCGCGGCGAGACGAGGGCGGACGACCGTGCGAGCGAGGCCGCGATGGAGGATCGGAAGCGCGTTGGCTACTTCTGAGTTGATGGCGACCGATTTGCTGCGGTTGGTGACCGCGGGCTCGGTCGACGACGGCAAGTCGACGCTGATCGGCCGGCTCCTCTACGACACGAAGCAGATCCTCGTCGACCAGCTGGAGCACATCGAGGAGACGTCGAGGCGCCGCGGCGACGGCTACGTCAACCTCGCGCTGCTGACCGACGGCCTGCGCGCCGAGCGCGAGCAGGGAATCACGATCGACGTCGCCTACCGCTCCTTCGTGACCCCGCGGCGCCGCTTCCAGCTCGCCGACGCGCCCGGCCACGTCCAGTACACGCGCAACATGGTCACCGGCACGTCGACTGCGGATGTCGCGGTCATCCTCGTCGACGCGCGCAAGGGCGTGATCGAGCAGACGCGCCGCCACTCGTACATCGCTGCGATTCTCGGCACCCCGCACGTCGTCGTCGCCGTCAACAAGATGGACCTCGCCGACTTCTCCGAGGAGCGCTTCCGCGAGATCGAGCAGGAGCTGCGCGAGACGAGCTCGCGGCTCGAGCTCCGCGACGTGCGCGTGATCCCGATGTCGGCGCTCCGCGGTGACAACGTCGTCGAGCGCGGTGAAGGAATGCCCTGGTACGACGGCCCGACGCTGCTCGAGCATCTCGAGACGGTCGAGATCGCCGGCGACCGCGATCTCGACCACCGGCGCTTCCCCGTCCAGTGGGTGATCCGGCCGATCTCGGACGAGCATCACGACTTCCGCGGCTATGCAGGCCAGGTGGCCGGCGGCGTCTGGCGGGCGGGCGACGAGGTCGTCGTGCTGCCGTCGGGGCGGCGGACCTCGGTCGCGTCGGTCGAGACGTCCGACGCGCCGCTCGACGCGGCCGTTCCGGGCATGTCGGTGACGATTCGTCTGGCCGACGATCTCGACGTCTCCCGCGGCGACATGCTGGCCGACCCCGAGCAGCCGCCGTTGGTTGCCCGCGAGCTCGAAGCAACCGTCTGCTGGATGGCCGAGAAGCCGCTCGAGCCGGGAACGAAGCTCGCGATCAAGCACACGACGCGAACGGTGCGCGCGGTCGTCGACGAGCTCGTGTCGGTGGTGGACATCCACACTCTGGAAGACCAGCCCGCGCCGGCGCAGCTCGGCCTGAACGACATCGCCCGCGTGCGGCTGCGCCTGAGCGAGCCGCTCGCCGTCGACGCCTACGCCGACAACCGCACCACGGGCGCGTTCATCCTGATCGACGAGTCGACAAACGACACCGTCGCCGCCGGGATGATCCTCTCCGCGCAGGCGTAGCAGCGGACAGCGGGTTTCGTCCTCGCTCGGTAAGGAAATGTCCAAAGCCTCGCGCTATTTAGCGAGCAACGGTGGTAATAGGGGGGATTTTGTCCAAGCAATCGATTTTGCCCATGAGCGAGCGGGCCGATACGCGCGCAGCGTTTCTGCGCAAGGCTGGGATTGGCGGCGCGGCGCTTGTCGGCGGTGGTGTCCTCTTGGGCGCGAGCGCTGGTTCAGCGCGTGCTGGTCACGACAACCCAGCGGTGATCACGGATGTCGACGTCCTGAACTTCGCGTTGACGTTGGAGTACCTCGAGGCGGCCTTCTACGTCCAGGCACTCGGAAGCGGCACCCAGGCTCTTCCACCGGGCGTACCCGCAAGCACCGGCAAGTTCAAGCGCGGCGCCGTGACTGGAGCGAGGCAGTTCAACGGCTTCGGACTCCGCGTCCGCAACGGCGCCTTCGCGAACCTGAGCGCGATCCGCAACCACGAGGTGACGCACGTGAAGTTCCTGCGGACGGCTCTCGGCGCGTCCGCGGCGCCGGCGTGCACGTTCAACTTCACCAAGGGGCTGACGAACTTCGGAACGTTCCTCGCCACCGCCCGCACCCTGGAGAACACCGGCGTGATGGCGTACGACGGTGCGATCCGCTACGTCGACACGGGGGACAACCTTCAGGCCGGCGCTCAGATCGCAACCGTTGAGGCCCGCCACGCGGCGTACCTCAACTTCATCACGGGGAAGTCGCCGTTCCCAGCCGCCTTCGACGCGGGCAAGAAGCCCTCGGAGATCGTCGCTGCCGTACTTGCTACAGGCTTCGTCACGAGCTGTCCGCAGCCGGTGCTCGACCTCTTCGCCAAGTTCAAGGCCAACGGCGCGTAGTCGACTCGCACAGCGTGGCGGAGGGCCGCACGAACGAGCCCTTCGCCACGCGTCTGAGACGACATCCCATCCCGGAACGCGCGACTCTAGGGAAGCACGAGACACTCCGACGCGCCCGGCTAATCTGCTCCCGCGCGGCGCTCAGTAGCATCGTGCCATGAACGAGTTGCGTCCGGGCCTGTGGCACTGGCAGGCACCCCATCCCGAGTGGCGGTCGACCGAGCCGTGGAGCGAGAACGTGTCGTCCTACGCGATCGACGACGGGGAACGGCTGCTGTTCTTCGATCCGCTGGCCGTGCCGAGCGAGCTTGTCGACCTCGCGGCCGACCGCGAGACGGCGATCGTGCTCACCGCTCCGTGGCACGAGCGCGACGCGGAGAGCCTGGTCGAGCGCCTCGGCGCGCCGGTCTACACCCCGCTCCCCGACTCCGCGCAGTTCCTCATGGACACGTACGGCATCACCGCCGAGCAGGCCGGAGACGGCAGTCCCGACGTGGTCTGGCTGCTCCGGGAGGGGAAGGGCGAGGCGCGCCCGTACTCGTCCGGCGATCGGCTGCCGTTCGGGGCCGACGTGTTCCCCGGGCACAAGACGAACGACACCGTGCACTGGATCGAGAGCCAGCGTGCGGTGATCTCCGGCGACACGCTCGTCGACTTCGGCCAGGGCCTGGAGATCAACGAGAGGTGGCTTCGCCCTGGCGCGACGCGCGAGGAGATCGCCGCGGGGCTGCGCCCGCTGCTCGACCTGCCGGTCGAGCACGTGCTCGCGACGCACGGGGGGGCGTTCGACCGGGCGGCCCTCGAGCGCGCGTTGTCCCCCTCCTAGACCGTCGAGAGACATTCCGCGTGCTGTTCTCGTCCCTGCTATCGCTTCGCAGGCAGCGAACGCGCGCGCGTCATCCCGAGCTCGACCCATCCTGCGAGCTCGCGCCCACGAAGGTGCTCGGAGGCCACTCGTAGCCAGCCTCGCGTTGGGCTGCCTCGCATCACCATGTAGTGGGCGTCCGTCTTCTGCACGAGCGCTTCTGACTCCTGCGGGTCGACCCGGACGATGATGCCTCCCTGGCCACTCGCCGCCACCGCCATGTTGCCGCCGACGAGGAAGGCAAGACCGCCGAACATCTTCCTCTCGGTCAGATCGGGCTCATCGACGACCAGCTCGCGGATTCGGGCAACGAGAGTTTCGTCGTAGGCCGCGCCGGCTTCAGGACGTGGCGGCGAAGTCGACATCCTTGGTCTCGACCGTTCCGGCCGTCCGCCCCGGCGCGGTCTGGTAGGTCCAGTACAGGTTCGTGTGCGCGATCACCTGGTCTGGCGGCGGCGCCCCCCATTCCGTCTGGTCCTCCGTCGTGTGGGCGTCGCTGACGAGGGTCGCGTCGTACCCCCTCGCGAACGCGCCATGGAGCGTCGAGCGGATGCACGCATCGGTCTGCGCGCCGACGACGACGAGTCGCGCGACTCCCAGGTCCGACAGCACCGTCTCGAGCGCCGTGTCCTCGAAGGAGTCGCCGTAGTTCTTCTCCACGAGCGGCTCGGCCTCGGCCGGAGTCAGTTCTGACACGATCCGCCATTCGTCGCTCCCACTCACCAGCCCTTCGTCGGAGTGCTGTACCCACACGACGGGGACGTCTTCGCGTCGCGCCTTCTCGACGAGGCTGCCGACGTTCGCGACGACCGCGTCGCGCTGGTGCGCGCCCGCGACGACGCCGTTCTGCACATCGATGACGAGGAGTGCGGTGTTCGGCCGGTTCTCGAGTGTGGTCATAGTCTCCCCCTTCTCACGCTGGCGCTTGTGTCGACCAACGATAACGACCCAGACGGGGCCGTCACCCCCGGCGGGTCGTCAGGCGCGACTTCTAACCGATGGCTTGTAGCGGTGGTGGAGGAGGATGGCGTTGCCGTCGGGGTCGAAGAGCCCGGCCCCGTGGCAGACGCCCGAATCCCACATCTCATCGACCTCCACGCCGGCCGCCTCCAGCTTCGCCTTCGCCTCGGCGACGTCGGGGACGCCAAAGGCGAGCGTTCCGGGCGGCAGCGGCGTGAACTCGTAGTCGTGAGTGTGCGGCGTCATCACCGCAAGCGTCACGTTGCCGGCCTCGTACTCGACCCAGTCCTCGCCCGGCGAGCTCGGGTTCCGCTCGAGGCCAAGCACCTCGCCGTAGAAGTGGTTCGCCTTCTCCATGTCCGTCACCGGGACGCGGATGTAGTCGACTCGCTGCACGTCAATCACGGACGCGTACCTCCTGTGTCTGACATCTCATCTACCCACGGACCGCTCGAACGAGAGCCCGGTGACGGGCGAGGCGAGGCCACGTGACCCTGGATCGCGAGGTAGCGACGGGCAACGTCGCGGCTGATCACGAGCGGCGCTGCGTCCCGCCGGGCCCGCGAACCTGGTTCTGGCGTCAGGAGAGCACGCATGCCCGATCCTAACGCGGTCCAGTCTGGCTGCACGGCCGGTAATCGCGGCGCCTTTCGCCTACCAGTGGCCCCCTTGCAACCCCGGCGGCAACGCCGTCATCACGCCGGCGTCCTCTACCGCCGGGGCGAGGAACACCGAGGCGCCGACGATCTCCGGCGCGGCGAAGGTCGTTCAGGAGCTGACGGCCAGTAAGGCGGACGAACCCGCGCGTCCCCCCATCCGGTAGCGTCTCGCCGATGTCCGGGCTCGCCAGGGATCTCGACGCGATCGCCGCCGAGACGGCCTTCTCCGGCGTCGTCCGGGTCGACCATGCGGGCGGAGTCGAGCTGGAAGAGGCCTATGGCCTCGCGCACCGCGGTCTCGTGATCCCCAATGCGCTCGACACGCAGCTCGCGCTCGCCAGCGGGGCGAAGGGCTTCACGGCACTCGCGGTGGTGAGCCTGATCGAAGAAGGCCTGCTCGAGCTCTCGACGACGGCTCGCTCCGTCCTCGGCCGGGATCTGCCGCTGATCGGCGACGACGTGACCGTCGAGCAGCTCCTCTCGCACCGCTCGGGCATCGGCGACTACCTCGACGAGGATGCGGGGCTCGAGCTCAACGACTACCTGATGCCGGTTCCGGTGCAGGAGCTCGCGACGACCGAGGACTACCTCGCCGTGCTCGACGGGTTTCCGGCGAAGTTCGCCGCCGGCGAGAGCTTCTCGTACTGCAACGGCGGTTACGTCGTGCTGGCGCTGATCGCCGAGCGGGCGAGCGGGGTGCCGTACCACGACCTCGTGCAGGAGCGCGTCTTCGACCCCGCGGGGATGACCGACACGGCGTTTCTGCGCTCGGACGAGCTACCGGGGCGAGCCGCCCTCGGCTACCTCGAGGTCGACGGCGTGTGGCGGACGAACGTGTTTCACCTCCCGGTGCGCGGGACGGGAGACGGCGGCACCTACTCCACCGCGGCCGACATCAGCGCTTTCTGGCGGGCGCTCTTCGCGGGTGAGATCGTCTCGCCGGACTGGGTGAGCGAGATGACGCGCCGCCGCAGTGACGTCTCGGAGGAATCGATGCGCTACGGCCTCGGTTTCTGGCTGCACGCCACGTCCGACACGGTGCTGCTGGAGGGCTGCGACTCGGGTGTCTCCTTCCGCACCGCCCACGATCCGAGCGGTGGCGGCACGCACACCGTGATCTCGAACACCACCGACGGCGCGTGGCCGGTCGCCCGGTTCCTCGCAGAACGGCTGGAGATCTAGCTCTCATGACTCCCGCGTCAGCGTAGAGGTGCTGCTCTTCTGATCGAGATCAGTGCCGGCGGCGTCAATCAATCCCAGGAGAAGCCGGTCTTCTCCGTCTGGTCGATCGAGACGCGGCGCCGCGACCTGACGCGCTGGTGTTCGCCCGAGCCGACCGCCTCCTCCGTCGGAGGGGTGTCTGCCTCCACGGCCGGCGCCGGCTCCACGAGCAGCTGTGAGGCGATCGCGCGGTGCAGCTTCTCGCCCTGAGTCCTGCCCTCTCTCGTGGCGAACCAGTGGATCGGCTCGTCCTCGGGCTTGTGATGCGAGACGAGTCCTGCCTTGGAGAGCC